>JAAVAG010000224.1 GCA_014804185.1 Lachnospiraceae bacterium | reverse complement strand
TAATAACAGTGCGGATGTGGATACACAGACGGTTCTGTCTTCCCTTACAAACAGGACGACTCTGATCAACGGACTGATCGAGGCGGCTCTGGAATGCGGAATGGACGGTATCAATGTTGATTTTGAACAGATAGGGGCTTCATACGGTGAGGATTATGTGGAGTTTTTGCGGGAGTTATCCATACAGTGCCGCAAAAGCGGTCTTGTGCTGTCCGTGGACGATCCGGTGCCGTATCATTATAATGCCCATTATAATATTGCGGAACAGGGCGTGGTGGCTGACTATGTGATTATCATGGGCTATGATGAACACGGGGGCGGCAGCAAAGAAGCGGGCTCCGTGGCATCCATCGGGTATGTGACCTATGGGCTGGAAACCGCTGTGGGAGCGGCGCCCTCCGGAAAGGTGATCAATGCGCTGCCGTTTTACACGAGGCTGTGGAAGACAGAAGGCACGGAGGTGAGCAGCCGGGCCTATGGCATGACAGCGGTAAAAGGCCTGCTGGCGGAGTACGGTATGACGGCGGAATGGGATGAAGAGACCGCGCAGAATTATGCCAGCGTTGAAAAGGGCGGCGCTTTCTATCAGATCTGGGTGGAAGACGGACAGTCCATCATGGCCAAGCTGAATGTCATGCGCGGTTATGATCTGGGCGGTGTGGCAGCCTGGAGGCTTGGTTTTGAGCCCGATGACATATGGGATGCGATTTCCGCATATACATTGGAGTAAAGAAACACAGGCAGAGCCGTATGACACAAAAACAGGAAAGACTGTTCTCCGCCATGCTTGGCATATGTCTGGTACTCTCGGTGCTGCTGGTCGCAAAGCTGGCGTCGGATTATGCGGCGGGACGCAGCGTGAGCGCTTCCGGGGAGGCCGGACAGCCACGGTTGTGTGTGGTCATTGATGCAGGACACGGAGGAAATGATCCCGGAAAGGTGGGGATCAATGATGCGCTGGAAAAGGATATCAATCTGCAGATTGCGCTGCTGGTCAGGCAGTTTCTGGAGGCGGACGATGTGGAAGTGATCATGACCCGGGAGGACGATATGGGGCTGTATGACGCGGACGCATCCAATAAGAAAGTACAGGATATGAAGCGCAGAATTGCGCTGATCGAAGAATCGGAAGCAGTGCTGGTGGTAAGCATTCACCAGAACAGCTATCAGGAAGAATACGTACACGGGGCGCAGGTGTTTTTTTATACCGGCAGCGACAGAAGCCAGAGGCTGGCCGAAAAGATTCAGAACAGGCTGGTGGAGGATCTGGATCCGGACAATCACAGGCAGGTCAAGGCAAATGACAGCTACTATCTGCTGAAAAAGACCGATAAACCCATTGTGATTGTGGAATGCGGTTTTCTGTCCAACAGCGCAGAGGCCGAAAAGCTGGTTTCCCCCTGGTACCAGGAGAAGGTGGCCTGGGCGATACATATGGGGATTTTGCAGTATCTGAATGAAGCTGACTGATTAGCTTACGGGATAGAGAATAGCCTGCCGGTAACGTGTACACGCCTCCGGCAGGCTTCTTCAGCATTTTCGACACCCTATTCCTTTATAAAAGCAGCTTTTTCTTTTTCCGTTAATTCTATTACTTTCACGCCTTTTTCCTTTGCATACTGCATCAGCCCCCTTAGGTCAAGCCGGACTTTAGGGCATTGACTTAATAGAATTGGCCCTGACATATTTGCCAGGCTTTCCTTATATTTCTTCATCTGTCCATTCATAATCATACACCTCCATAATCTCCTTTGCGGCCTGCTCTCCGATTGCAAATTGGTATGGGTGCAGGACAGCAGCTACTTCCCCGCTCTTTGGAGTAAGACAGAGCATAATTACAATATTTTGGGTTGATGGATAACAATATGTATTTGCTTCCCTTTTACTTTGTTTTCGTAAGTATTACGGAACAGCCTCGGATTTTCAATAATCTTTTCCTTATCATAAATAAAGAAATAAATATGTTCTGCATGGTAATGCACCATATCTGCTTCTATTTCTTCTATTAGTTTCTTGAGCTTCATGCTGTCTCTGGTGCACTTTACTTCAATGACATGTTCAGAATCCAGGAAGATATCTGTCCGAACTGTGCCATATCCGGTATCCTCACTGACTTCAGCCCTCGCCAGTGGATAGAGAGGTTTTAGATAGGCATACAACAGATGTTGGACATCGTATTCATTCTGGATTTTTAGTCCGGACAGTTGCTCTTTTTTGATGCCGCCACGTCTGTGAGGCGTCCGTTCCAAAAGGCCTTCCAGAAAAAGATAGTAGTTATCAAGTATGGTGAGCAGGCAATCGTCAGCGGGGGAACCGGTCATAATTTGTTCAAGATATTCGATGACTCGTTTCCTTGCAGCATCCAGATTGTCTTTCGTTTCTTTGTCAGAGTATTCATTTACGACATAGTAAGCCCGCTGTTCCAATTCCATCAGGTATTGCGGGCTGGTGTCCAGTGTCTTAAGGAAATTTCTCAGGCCAGTCAGCAAAAAGGAAAATTCCTGGCCATCTTTTACATTTTTCAACCGCATGATAGCATCCTGCATACTCGTGATAGTTATACCATTAAACATTGAAATCAGTGAGCGCCTCCCCATCGCAGATAGAACAGGAACAGAGGATCTAAAATATAGAGGCTCCCTTCCTTCCAGTCAAGTACCTTAAAAATATCTTCCCGTCCATATAGAAGTTCTTTTAGTTTTGTCAGGCTTTCCCGAATCATCTGCGGGGAAGGCTTTTTGCAGTCATCTGCAAGCAGACGGTAGATGCGTTCCTTTACATCCTCAAATTCCAGTTTCATAATGGGAGGATTTTCTGCAATAGATTTTACAATCAACTCATAAATGTCATGTTCCTCTCCGTTGACGGTCCTGAATGTGTTCCGGTTTTTGCCGCGTGTGTTCGGCCCTTTCTGCATCAGAGATACAACATCTCTATATTCAAAATTTGCGGTGGTATAGTGATAAGCGGTTTCCAGGATTTCCTGACGGATTTGCAGGTTTTCTTCCCCGGACATTTCAAGCATGGTGCAGATGTTCAGACAGATATACTGCATCAGCTGGGGGGAGGAAAGGCTTTCTACTGCAATCTGTGCTGCAATGGAGTCTTCAATGGAAATTCCAAGCTTTCCAAAACCCAGTTTTGCGATTTCTTTTAAATCATCTACTTTCCAAGGTTCCATGTTGATCAGGCTTAAGCGGCCGGACAAATCTGCATTCTGCCGGATGGCTTCGTCTGCCCGGTGGGGAAGGGATACAACAATGGCTTTAAATCCCCTGCGGATGGCATCCTTGAGCTGCTGTGCAATTTGCATTCGTTTCCCCTCTGGGGCATAATGGAAGTCATCTATGACCAGGATAAGATTATTTTCTTTGTAGTATTCGATAATCTTATCTTTTGTCAGGGAAAAAGTTTCTTTTTTGGTATATTTATCACTGGTACTGGGAATCTGCTTTTCGGATGCAAACTGACCTTCGTATGCAAGCCCTGCTTTGGCAGAAACCAGTTTCCAGAAATCAGTATCTTCATCAAAGTCTGCTCCGGAAACCTCTACAATATGTTCAAACCCAATTACCTTTTCGCATAAAATGGTCTTTCCCATTTTAGATGGACCTACCAGAGAAGTTAAGAATCCGGACACTTTAATAGCCTGCATCAACCGGAATTCATAGGGCAGGTTGGAAACGGCAGATTTTCGTGATATATAGGTGTATTCAGGGAATGCCCCAGGTCGGAAGACTTCTTCTGCTCTCAGTCCCATATGCATGCCTCCTTATCCTTTTTATTCATTATATCACATTTTTATCCGATTTAAACCTTTTTATTGCTTTTAACCCTATTTTAATTGTTTTATATCACATTCATGCAGGAGAGTGATGGTTCAAGGTCACGGGGGGACACCGATATTCCATAAAATCCTCCTAAATGAAAAATACCCTATAATAAATTACAGGGCACATGAAATTATAGTATCATTACATGAAGCAAGTGCATTATATTGGTAGATTATTCCCATTGTCAAGTTAAGTTCGTCTTTGTGAAACAGAATCTGAATGCGGTTTTCTGTCCAACAGTGTGGAGGCCGAAAAGCTGGTTTCCCCCTGGTACCAGGAGAAAGTGGCCTGGGCGATTCATCTGGGCATTATACAATATCTGAACGAGACGGACGGGTAGAGGAGAGCCTCTTTCCCGTCTTTTTTGATCTGCTCTTTTATTTTGCGCAGAATTGTGATATACTGTTCGGAAATAAGTGTTGATATGGGTAAAAAATCAGTGAAAACAGAGTTGGTTACAATCAGGGAACTGGATAAGGACGCCGCGTGGATCCGCAGAGCGGGACAGATCCTGCGGGAGGGAGGGCTGGTGGCTTTTCCCACGGAGACGGTCTACGGGCTGGGAGGGGATGCGCTGAATCCCCGTTCCTCCCAAAAGATCTATGAGGCAAAAGGGAGGCCGTCGGATAATCCCCTGATCGTGCATATATGCAGGCGGGAGGATCTGGGGACAATCACGTCCCACATCCCGGAGGGAGCAGTGAAACTGGCGGAGAAATTCTGGCCGGGACCACTCACCATGGTGCTGCCCAGGTCGGACCGGGTCCCCCGAGAGACAACGGGAGGTCTGGATACTGTGGCGGTCCGGATGCCGGATCATAAGGTTGCGCTGGCGCTGATCGATGCAGCCGGGGGATATGTGGCGGCGCCCAGCGCCAATACTTCGGGAAAGCCGAGCCCAACGCTGGCAAAATATGTGATGGAGGATATGGACGGCAGGATCGAAATGATATTGGACGGCGGGCCGGTAGGGATCGGTCTGGAGTCCACCATTGTGGATATGACGTCAGAGGTTCCGACGATCCTGCGGCCCGGGTATATCACACAGGAAATGTTGGAGCAGACACTTGGCCGGGTGGAGACGGATCGGGCGCTGCTCTCGCCGGACAGCGGGCAGCCGCCCAGGGCGCCGGGGATGAAATACAGGCATTATGCGCCCGCAGGGGAACTGACCGTTGTGAGCGGACAGCAGGATGCGGTAGTGGAATGGATCAATGACCGCCTGCGCCGCCGACAGGCGGAGGGAAAAAGAACCGGCGTCATCTGTACGGAGGCCACTAAGGACAGATATCTGGCGGATCGGGTAAAAAATGCGGGAAAACGTGACGATGAGGCCGAAATTGCAAGGGAGTTGTACCGTATCTTAAGGGAGTTTGATGATGAGCAGGTGGAGGTCATATACTCGGAGGCGTTTGATACGGCGGGGATGGGACAGGCTGTTATGAACAGACTCCTGAAAGCGGCCGGATATCATGTGGAGAATGTGTAGCGGCCGGAGCGGGAAAGTTGAGGAGGGTGAAAGAAATGATAGCGATCGGATCTGACCACGGCGGCTTTGATCTGAAACAGGCCGTTATGAGATATCTGGAAAAAAAAGGACTGGAGTACAGGGACTTTGGATGTTATGACAGAAATTCCTGTGATTATCCAGTGTATGGAATGGCCGTTGCGAGAGCGGTGGCGGACGGGGAATGCGACAGAGGGATCGTGATCTGTACCACAGGGATCGGAATTTCCATCTGTGCAAATAAAGTGAAAGGGGTGCGCTGCGCTCTGTGCGGCGATACACTTTCGGCGCGGATGACCAGGCTGCACAACGACGCCAACATACTGGCGCTGGGCGGCGGCATGACAGGCGTCAATCTGGCGCTGGATATTGTGGAGACATTTCTGGAGACAGCGTTTTCCGGTGAGGAAAAACACTGCCGCAGAGTCGGTATGATCGAACCTGACTGAGTGTCACCGCGGTACAAAAGAGGTAAGCAGGCTGAAACATTTCTTGGCCGGTGAGTTTGCGTCGGCGTCCAAAGCGTCGGATGCCGGCAGAATGGAGGGTAAAATGGCAAAAGTAATCATCATGGATCATCCTTTGATCCGTCACAAAATCGGCTACATCAGGAGGAAAGAGACGGGAACCAAAGACTTTCGGCAAACCATCAGCGAGATTGCCATGCTGATCTGCTATGAGGCGACCAGGGATCTGCAGCTTTCCGATGCGGAAATCGAGACGCCGATCTGTAAGACGACTGTTCAGGAACTGAAAGGTAAAAAGTTGGCTATTGTACCGATCCTGCGGGCGGGTCTTGGCATGGTGGACGGTGTTCTCCAGCTGATTCCGGCGGCCAAGGTGGGGCATATTGGGCTGTACAGAGATCCGGAGACGCTTTCACCGGTGGAATACTACTGCAAGCTGCCTGCGGACTGTGCGGAAAGGGAAGTATTTGTGGTGGATCCCATGCTGGCTACAGGCGGATCATCTGTTGCGGCGATCCAGATGCTCAAGGACAAAGGGTGCAGGAAGATTCATTTTATGTGTATTATTGCCGCGCCGGAGGGGGTAGAGCGGATGCAGAAAGAGCATCCCGATGTGGATCTGTATGTGGGCGCCATGGATGAGAAGCTGAACGATCACGGATATATCGTACCCGGACTTGGAGATGCCGGCGACAGGATATTCGGTACCAAATAACCGTACAGGACAGCAGAAGAAGACACGGAAGAATGCCGGAGGATGTGATCATGGTAAAAATGCAGGGCGGGAAACGGCAGGATTATATTTCCTGGGACGAATATTTTATGGGAATCGCGCAGCTTTCGGGAATGCGTTCCAAGGATCCCAACACAAGCGTGGGCGCGTGCATTGTCAGCCAGGATAATAAGATTCTTTCTATGGGGTATAACGGGTTTCCCATAGGCTGCTCGGACGATGAGTTCCCATGGGAGAGGGAGGGGGAGTTTCTTGACACGAAATATCCCTTTGTGACGCACAGTGAACTGAATGCGATCCTGAATTACAGAGGAGGCTCCCTGGAGGGAACGAAGCTGTATGTCTCTCTCTTTCCCTGCAATGAGTGTGCGAAAGCGATTATTCAGGCAGGAATCAGGACGATCGTCTATGGAAGCGACAAGTATAACGGAACCCCGGCCAATATGGCCTCCAAGCAAATGTTTGATGCGGCGGGGGTGAAGTACCACCAATATGAAATGACAGGGCGCAAGATCCTGCTGGAAGTGTGAGTTCACACGGGGTGTCTGCGTCAGGACGAAAGGAGGGGCATATGGGCAATGCACGGAAAATGAAGATAGCGGCATTTATGGCTGTGGTCATGCTGGCGGGCTCTGTGCCTGTTATCTCAGGCGCCACCTCCACACAGGATCAACTGGACGCGGCGCAGCATGAACGAGACGAACTGGAGCAGCAGCACCAGGAGACAACGGATAAGCTGGATGGTCTGAAAGAAGAGCAGAAGACTCTGACAGGGGAACTGAACGCATTAAACAGACAGCTCACGGAGATCAGCGAGCATCTGGAGGAGTTGGAAGGCCAGATCCGGGATAAACAGCAGGAGATCGAGGAGATCAGGGCGGCACTGGAGGCAGCCAGGGAAAAAGAGGCATGGCAGTATGAATGTATGAAGGTCCACATACAGATGATGTATGAGCAGGGAGATTCCATGTACCTGGAGGCTCTGCTGTCTGTCGGCAGTCTGGCGGATTTTCTGAATTTTAACGAGTATTTTGAACAACTCACCTCGTATAATCAGAAACTCTTTGAGGAGTATGCGGCAAACAGAGAGTATATCGAGGGGGAGGAGAGCCGCCTGCTGCAGGAGATGGCACAGCTTGAACAGCTGGAACTGGAGGCGGAGGCGGAGAAAAGTAAGGTGTCGGGACTGATTGGACAGACATCCAGAGTGATTGCAAAATATTCGGATCAGATTGAGGACGCGGAAGCACAGGCCAGGGCATATGAGGCGGAGATTAAAGAAAAAGAAAAGGATATCGAATATCTGAAAAAGAAGATCGCCGAGGAGAAAGCGCTGTCACAGGCAGCGGCGAATGCCGCGTGGAGAGATATTTCGGAAGTCACCTTTGCAGAGAGCGATAAATGGCTGTTGGCAAATATCATTTACTGTGAGGCAGGCGGAGAACCCTATGCGGGAAAACTGGCGGTAGGAGCGGTTGTCATCAACAGAGTCTTAAGTTCCAGATATCCGGATACGGTGGAGGGCGTGATCTATCAAAAGAGTCAGTTCTCGCCGGTGGCCAGCGGCCGACTGGGGCTTGCGCTTGGCTCCAACAAGGCTAACGCGGACTGTTACAGGGCAGCAGAGGAGGCCATGTCAGGGATGACGAATGTAGGAAACTGTCTGTACTTCCGCACACCGGTGCCGGGGCTGACCGGTATCAACATCGGAGGGCATGTCTTTTATTAAGCGCCGGGAGAGAGCGCGGGCTATATGTCCAGATCTGCAAAGACTGTGGTCAGGCGGTCGAACTTATCCCGATAGATAAGGTCGAGCAGACTGTTTAAACGTCGGAGGGCAGTCTGCAGCAGGCGGGGATCCAGCAGTCCGTTTTCGGAAGCCAGCGCCAGTTCATCCAGATCCAGCACCCGGATAGCGCCGTCCGGAAAAACGACCACATCCGCCAGCAGATCAGTGGCGATGATCGTATTGGTTTCGGGCTGTATGTCATAGTCCATGATATCGCAGTACCAATATATAAAGGAGCCGTCCTCACGGTAAAACCGGCTGACCTTGAAACCTTCCTTCAGAAAATAGCAGGAACAGCCGTGGTGGAATGTGCTTTTGGGTTTCAGGGTGTTCCATCTGGTGACGATGATTTCATCCGTCTGCCGCAGGACAATGTCGTCTTTCAGCAGGATACATTCGTCAGGGATAATACGTCTGCGGTACAGTGTCAGTTTTTCAGCGGATGACGTCATGGGGCCTCCCGTCTGCGCAATATTGCGCTAAAAAAGATGTTTTTCAAAATACTACACTGATGAACAGGAAAAGTCAAACATTTCCTGTTAAAAAAATCTAAAAAAACAGGTTCCCACTGGACATTTTAAAAGTGCGTGATATAATTTAACATGAACCATAAAGACTATAAGCGTGGGCGGCGGAAAGAGAAAGGACTTGGCGGATGAAAAGGCAGGGATACAACCGGAGTGTCTATCGCAGTCTGGCATTGATCACGCAGTTTGGCATCAATATGCTGGTGCCGGTGCTGCTTTGCATGTTTGCCGGGATATTTCTGGATGACAGATTGGGAACCTCTTTCTGGGCGATTCTTTTATTTTTTGTGGGCGCACTGGCGGGATTTACCAATATATTCAGAATGGCGAAGCACATCTATCAGGATAAGAACAATGACGGGCATGATGGAAACAATTAAAAGGTGGAACCGGACGGTATTGGAACTGGAGAGCGGAATTCTGCTGTTCGGACTTGTATGTCAGGCGGCGGGCGTCTGGTTTGTGCAGGATAAGGCGTCTTACAGCGTGGGGCTGTGGATCGGGATCGGGATGGCGGCCCTTTGCGGTATACATATGTACATCACACTGGATCGGGCCTTTGATGGACCGGAGGGGGATGTGGGCAGGCGGATGACAGTGGCAAACATCACTCGTTATGTGGTGATTGTCGTTGTCTTTATGGCGCTTGCGGCAGCGGGAATCGGGAATCCGATTGTGACTTTCATCGGAATCATGGGATTGAAAGTAGCGGCTTATATGCAGCCGTTTACTCATAAACTGACAAACAAAATCTTCCACGAGACAGATCCGGTTCCCCGGGCTCTGGAGGAAACGGAAGAGACATGCGGGGAACAGGAGAAGTCAAAAGAGTAAGGAGGTGAAAAGATGGGGAGAAGCGTTTTGTTATCCAGCAGCTCGGACATTGATTTTATGATACACGGCGTATTCAAGTATCATCTGTTCGGACAGGAACTGTGGATCACGACAACGCACATATGTCTGCTGATAGTTATATTGATTATCGTTGGATTTGCCATTGCCGCCAATATTGCCATGCGGCATGCCAGCGAAGTTCCCGGCGGGTTTCAGAATGTTGTGGAACTGGTGGTGGAAAAGCTGGACGGCGTGGTCAATTCATCCATGGGCAGGAACGCACCGGCTTTCCGCAACTATATCGGGACGGTGTTCATCTTTATTCTGATCAGCAATATTTCCGGGCTGCTGGGCCTGAGGCCGCCGACAGCCGATTATGGCGTGACGCTGCCGCTGGGTGTGCTGACATTTATATTGATCCATTTTAATCAGTTTAAGTGGCAGAAGCCAAAAGCTATCTGGACGGATATGTGTTCGCCGCTGCCGCCGTGGCTGCCGCTCTGGCTGCCGATCAATATTATCAGTGAGATTGCAGTGCCGATTTCGCTGTCGCTGCGTCTGTTTGCGAACGTATTGTCCGGGACGGTCATGATGGCTCTGGTATACGGTCTGCTGAAAGTGTTCGCTCTGGCATGGCCTGCGGCGCTGCATGTGTACTTCGATTTGTTTTCGGGGGCGATACAGACATATGTGTTCTGTATGCTGACCATGACGTATGTCAATAATGCCATTGAGGCGGGACGCGAATAAAACCAAACGTCCAAAACAATGGCCGTTTGGTTTGGAAGAATCTTAGATTCTTCCGCTTATAAATGAGGAAATTTATTTTATATTTATTTAAGGAGGAAATTACAATGGATTTTAACAATGAATTTATCTTGGGTTGTTCTGCAATCGGAGCAGGTCTGGCAGTTATCGCCGGTATCGGACCTGGTATCGGACAGGGTATCGCAGCAGGTCATGCCGCTGCTGCCGTAGGCCGCAATCCCGGCGCTAAATCCGACGTTACCACAACCATGCTTCTGGGGCAGGCGGTTGCCGAGACCACAGGTCTGTACGGCCTGCTGATCGCGTTCCTGCTGTTATTCCTGAAACCCTTATTACCGTAAAAATCTCGGAACCGGCGAAAACCGGAATGAGACAAGAAAGGAGGCAGAGGGGTGAGTATTTTAGCAGGAGCAGGCATAGCCGTGCTGGAGACGGAAGCGGGGATGTCCAGATTGTTCGATCTGGATCTGCAGCTGATTGTCGATGCAGGGCTGATGATCATAGCTTTATTTTTCCTGTTTATGGTCTTGTCCTATATGCTGTTCAATCCGGCCCGCAAGATGCTGGAGGGCAGACAGAATAAGATCAAAAATGAACTGGACAATGCGGCGGCCGACATGGAGGCTGCACGTGCCTTAAAGGAAGAATACGAAGAGAAATTAAAAGAGATTGACAAAGAAGCGGACCGTATCCTGGGCGAGGCCAGAAAGAAAGCGCTGGCAAATGAAAGCCAGATCGTGGCGCAGGCGAAAGAAGAAGCCGCCCGCATTATGGAAAGGGCGCGCAAAGAGGCCCAGCTGGAAAAACAGAAAGCGGCAGACGATGTAAAGCGGGAGATGATCTCGCTGGCATCCCTGATGGCTGGAAAGGTTGTGTCCGCATCTATCGATACAACCGTTCAGGAGTCTTTGATCGATGAAACTTTGAAAGAAATAGGGGAAGGCACATGGCTAAGCTGATATCGAAAACATATGGAGATGCTTTGTTTGAACTTGCCATGGAGCAAAATGAAGCGGATGCATTTCTGGAGGAAGTGACATCGCTCCGGCAGATCCTGGAAGAAAACGGCGAGTTTGATAAGCTGATGAACCATCCCAAAATCCGCAAGGAAGAGAAACAGCGGGTGATGGAGGAGGTTTTCAGGGGACGTATCAGCGAGCAGCTGCTTGGCTTTTTGATTCTGATTCTGCAGAAAGAAAGATACAGGGATCTGGATCAGATCTTTATGTATTTTACAGATAAGATCAAGGACGCCAGAGGAATCGGGGTGGCTTATGTCGCCACGGCCATGGAACTTTCAGAGGTTCAGAAAAAGCGGATCGAAGAAAAACTGCTGCAAACCACCTCCTACCGGCAGATGGAGATGCACTATCGGACGGATGCAGGACTTATCGGAGGCATGGTCATCCGCATAGGAGACAGAGTGGTTGACAGCAGTGTCAGAACGAAATTGGAAGAATTGAAGAGGCAGCTGTATCAGATCCAGCTGCAATCATAGAAAGAAAGGTGCGTACAGATCCATGAATTTAAGACCAGAAGAAATCAGTTCTGTAATAAAGGATCAGATCAGGCGTTACGCGTCCAAGCTGGAGGTATCCGACGTGGGTACGGTTATTCAGGTCGCGGATGGTATCGCGCGCGTACACGGCCTGGAAAATGCGATGCAGGGTGAACTGCTGGAGTTCCCGGGTGATGTCTACGGCATGGTGCTGAACCTGGAGGAAGACAACGTAGGCGCGGTGCTTTTGGGAAGTCAGAGCAGTATCAACGAAGGGGATACCGTGAAGACCACCGGCAGAGTGGTGGAAGTTCCCGTGGGCGATGCCATGCTGGGACGTGTTGTCAATGCACTGGGTCAGCCCATCGACGGAAAAGGACCGATTCAGACAGAGAAGTTCCGCCAGATCGAGAGAGTCGCTTCCGGCGTTATTACCAGAAAGTCTGTGGATACACCGCTGCAGACGGGTATCAAGGCAATCGACTCAATGATTCCCATCGGAAGAGGACAGCGTGAGTTGATCATCGGTGACAGACAGACCGGTAAGACGGCGATCGCCATCGATACGATCATTAATCAGAAAGGTCAGAATGTAAAGTGTATTTATGTGGCCATCGGCCAGAAAGCGTCCACGGTTGCATCTATCGTAAAGACGCTGGAGGAGTTTGGCGCTATGGCTTATACCACGGTGGTGGCTGCAACGGCAAGTGAACTGGCTCCGCTGCAGTATATTGCTCCTTATTCGGGATGCGCCATCGGCGAGGAGTGGATGGAGAACGGCGAGGATGTTCTGGTTGTGTATGACGATTTGAGCAAACATGCAACCGCATACCGCACACTCTCCCTGCTCCTGAGACGTCCGCCCGGGCGTGAGGCATATCCCGGCGACGTATTCTACCTGCATTCCAGACTGCTTGAGAGAGCGGCGAGAATGAGCGAGCAGTACGGCGGCGGTTCTTTGACGGCGCTGCCGATCATTGAGACACAGGCGGGCGATGTGTCTGCCTATATTCCTACAAATGTTATCTCTATTACGGACGGACAGATTTATCTGGAGACAGAGATGTTCAATTCCGGTTTCCGTCCTGCCGTGAACGCCGGTCTGTCGGTATCCCGTGTGGGAGGAGCCGCGCAGATCAAGGCCATGAAGAAGATCGCGGCGCCGATCCGTGTGGAACTGGCACAATATCGCGAACTGGCGGCATTTTCACAGTTTGGTTCCGAACTGGACGCAGATACCAAGGAGAAACTGGCACAGGGCGAGAGGATCAAGGAAGTTCTGAAACAGCCGCAGTATCAGCCCATGCCGGTACAGTATCAGGTTATCATTATTTATGTGGCGACAAACAAGCATCTGCTGGATGTGCCCGTAAATGAGATCACCAGATTTGAAAAAGAATTTTTCGAATTCCTGGACACAAAGTATCCGGAAGTGCCGAACAATATTGCCTCTGAGAAAGTGATTTCCGAGGAGACAGAGGGAACTCTGAAGAAGGCAATCGCAGAGTTTAAGGCAGAATTTCTGAAATAGACACAGAGAAAGGCAGGGTGAAGTATAATGGCATCCATGCGTGATATTAAGCGCCGTAAGAGCAGCATACAGAGTACCCAACAGATTACGAAAGCCATGAAACTTGTGTCTACCGTAAAGCTGCAGAGAGCCAAGGCCAATGCGGAGCGTTCCAAGGACTATTTCCAGAGCATGTTCCAGACGGTAAATTCCATACTGGCAAAGACGTCGGGACTTGATCACCCGTATCTGCGCGCGGGAGAATCCTCAAAGAAAGCGGTTATTGTCATGACCTCCAACAGAGGGCTGGCAGGAGGCTATAACTCCAATATTACCAAGCTGGTCACGGGCAGCGGGCTGAGCAGAGAGGATGTGCTGGTCTACGCTGTGGGGCGCAAGGGAAAGGAAAGCCTCCAGCGCGGAGGTTACCGCATAGAGGAGGACTGGTCCGACATTGCGGAGGAACCGGTGTATTACGATGCCATGCAGCTGGGGAAAAGGCTGCTGGAAAAGTTTGCTGCAGGGGAAATCGGCGAGATCTACCTGGCGTATACGAAGTTTAAGAATACAGTGAGCCATGAGCCTGTCATGATCAAGCTTCTTCCGGTGGAGGTATCACAGGAGGAAACGGAGGAAACTTCCGGTGAGAGAGGATTATCCGGTGAAAGCGGAAACGCCGAAGGCAAAAAGGCGCGGGCTATCATGAATTTTGAGCCGGAGGATGAGGAAGCGCTGAACATGATCATACCCAAGTACATTAACAGCCAGATCTACGGCGGTCTGGTGGAAGCGGTGGCCAGCGAGAACGGTGCGCGTATGCAGGCGATGGATTCCGCTACCAGCAATGCGGAGGAGATGATCGATGATCTGACGCTGATGTATAACAGAGCAAGACAGGGCTCAATCACACAGGAATTGACAGAAATCATTGCAGGCGCGGAAGCGATTTCCTAGTCTGTGAGAGAAGGAAGGAAACAGAGATGGCAGGAGTAAATAAAGGAAAGATTACTCAGATTATCGGAGCCGTGCTGGATATCAAGTTCGGTGACGGCGGTCTTCCCGAGATCAATGAGGCGATCCTGATCCCCACAAAGGACGGCGGCGAGCTTACCGTAGAGGTGGCCCAGCACCTGGGGGACGACACCGTCAGATGTATTGCCATGGGCAGTACGGATGGCCTTGTCAGAGGGATGGAAGCGAATGCCACCGGAGCGCCGATCAGTGTGCCCGTTGGTGAGAATACACTGGGAAGAATTTTTAATGTCCTGGGGCAGCCTATTGACAATAAGCCCGCTCCGGAAGGCGTTTCTTACGAGCCGATCCACAGACCGGCTCCGGAGTTTGAGGAACAGTCCACAGAGACGGAACTGCTGGAGACCGGCATTAAGGTCGTGGACCTGCTGTGCCCTTATCAGAAGGGCGGTAAGATCGGCCTGTTCGGCGGCGCGGGTGTGGGAAAGACCGTGCTGATCCAGGAGTTGATCCGCAATATTGCTACAGAGCACGGTGGATATTCCGTGTTTACAGGCGTAGGGGAGCGCACCCGTGAGGGAAACGACCTCTATCATGAAATGATGGAGTCCGGCGTTATCGACAAGACCACCATGGTGTTCGGACAGATGAATGAGCCCCCCGGAGCGCGTATGAGAGTGGGACTTTCCGGGCTTACCATGGCGGAATATTTCCGGGACAAGGGCGGCAAGGACGTTCTGCTGTTCATAGACAATATTTTCCGTTTTACACAGGCGGGTTCCGAGGTGTCCGCTCTGCTGGGGCGCATGCCCTCCGCGGTGGGATATCAGCCCACTCTGCAGACGGAGATGGGCGCGCTGCAGGAGAGAATCACCTCCACCAAGAACGGTTCCATCACCTCCGTACAGGCGGTGTATGTCCCTGCGGATGACCTGACCGACCCGGCGCCGGCGACAACTTTTGCACATCTGGATGCAACGACGGTGCTCTCCCGTTCGATCGTGGAACTTGGTATTTATCCCGCTGTGGATCCGTTGGAGTCAACCTCCCGCATTCTGGATCCCAGAATACTGGGCGAGGATCATTATAATACTGCCCGCGGCGTGCAGGAGATCCTTCAGAGGTATAAGGAACTGCAGGATATTATCGCCATTCTGGGTATGGATGAACTTTCAGAGGCGGATAAACTGGTGGTTTCCCGTGCGAGAAAGGTGCAGAGATTTTTGTCCCAGCCTTTCTTTGTGGCAGGACAGTTTACCGGACTGGAAGGAAAGTATGTGCCTATAGCTGAGACGATCCGCGGTTTCAGAGAGATTCTGGAAGGAAAGCATGACGACATACCGGAAAGCTATTTCCTGAATGTGGGAAGCATTGATGATGTTCTGGCAAAGGTGAAGTAGGATGAAAGAAATCATGTTAAAAATTATCGCACCGGATCGTGTCTTTTATGAGGCGGCGGTATCGGCTGTGGAGTTTAATACGACAGAGGGAGAGATCGGTATCCTTCCGGGACACATGCCAACCACCGTTATCGTCAAGCCGGGGAAACTGGTGATTGACGAGGAAGGGCAGGAAAAAGAGGCGGCGCTTCACGCCGGGTTTGCGGAGATATTGCCGGAGCGCGTTACGATCATGGCGGAGATTGTGGAATGGCCGCATGAGATTGACACGGAGAGGGCGGAGGCTGCAAAGCGCAGAGCCGAGGAGCGGCTTCAGAATAAAACGCCCGAGACGGATCTGGCGAGAGCAGAGACCGCGCTGCAGCGTGCTATTGCGCGTATAGCGGTAGTAAAGTGATATAGGGAAATAAAATAAGGAGAAAGTGCCGCACGAATTGATTCGTGCGGCATATTTTATAAAAAAGAGCAGTGAGCGGATAATATGGATTACAGACATAGAGTTGTTCCATTCTATATGACCTATCAGACGCCGTGGTTTATCAGGGAAGAGGACAACATATTAAGGGATCTGGAGTATATGCAGCAGATGTATCCGGCGCAGGCAAAGAAATATCAGAAGCGGATTGCGGAGATTGTGGATAAGATGGATTATGACGGCAGCATAATCTATGACGAGTATCCGGATAAATGGCAGCTTTACAGGCTGGCGCAGAGCATTCTGGAGATCATAAAAAGGGAAGAATGCGGGGAGGAAGCCGGAGAAAACGATCCTCCGGAAAAGTGGGAGTGGATCGGCGACATGATCCAGCTGCTTCTGTATTATGAGATCTACAGGAGAAGACATTGTTCCAGGAAGGGTTTTCTAAAATTTTAGTTGTGGTTTTTCCGTAAAGCCAGTAAAATATAGTCATGGTGCCGTGATGCCCGGAGCATCCGCATTATGGCTATTTTTGCAGAAAATCTGCGCGGAAATGGGGATTGAGATGGAACAGGTCAGGTCGGTGCTGGACGAGTGGATCGATGATAAAGTGTATCAGATCATATTGAGCAATGTGAGAGGCGTTTCAAAATCTGCTGGCGGCCAGCAGAGCGAAGATATTGTCAGGAGCCATAAAGTGAAAGTACGCCCGGTGCTGCTGCGGGAGCGCTTGTGCTATCAGGAGACGGTCTATCGGGGAACACAGGTGTTTCACAGCAACTGTGGCAGGGAAGAGATCATTGGGAAAATACTGCATTATCTGGAGAACGATTTCCGCCAGGGAGAGATACAATCAGCCCGTGGAACAGTGACAATCCTGATCAGCAAAAAGGGAAAGCCCGCCGTAAGGATCCGGAAAAGCAGGGATATACAGTCCGCGGGTGCCTGGGCCGGAGAAGTACAAAGCGAAAGTGCATCCGGCGCAGAGGCGGATCGCCCGCGAAGAGGTTTAAGAGAGCATAACAGGGTGAAGAATTATATATTGGAGGAAGGAGTCCCTGTGGAGTTTCTCATCGGTCTGGGTGTTCAGACCCGGGAGGGGAAGATCGTAAAGGCCCGGTACGATAAATTCCGCCAGATCAACCGGTATCTGGAGTTTGTGGAGGATGTGATTCCCGTACTGCCCAGGGACAGGACGCTGCGGATCATTGATTTCGGCTGCGGAAAGTCCTACCTGACATTTGCGCTCTACTATTACCTGCATGAGATCAGGAAATATCCGGTGGATATCACAGGTCTGGATCTCAAGGATGCAGTGATCAGAAACTGCAATGCGCTGGCAGAGCAGTATGGTTATGAGAATCTGCATTTTGAGAAAGGAGATATCAGCGCCTATGAGGGAGCGGACAGTGTGGACATGGTGGTGTCCCTGCATGCCTGTGATACAGCTACGGATTATGCCTTATATAAGGCGATAAAATGGGGAGCGTCTGTTATTTTTGCCGTGCCCTGCTGTCAGCATGAGGTCAACAGACAGATTCACTGCGAAGAATTGTCGCAGGTACTGGGATATGGTCTGATCAGAGAGAGGATGTCTGCGCTGATCACGGATGCGGTGAGGGCAAAACTGTTGGAGGAAAACGGATATGATACGCAGATCCTGGAGTTTATCGACATGGAGCATACGCCGAAGAACATCCTGATCCGCGCGGTAAAAGGAAAAGGGATGAGAGGCAGAAAAGGTGCGGATGCGGGAGAGTCTGTCCGTGAGATCTGTGATTTTCTGCATATATCACCCACGCTGCAGGGGCTGCTGGAAAGAAGTAAGAACGGAGCAAATGAATGAAAAAGTCCATATTAAAGGGATGTATACTGGGCCTGATCTTTTTTGCGGCGTTGTTTATGATTGGGCGCATTATGAATAAAGGAAATACGGACATGACCACGGAAATGCCGGAGGCGGCTTTCCCGGTGATCTACATGGATCTGGACGGACAGGCCTATAATGAACTTCACGGGTATGCGCAGCCTGTGGATCCCGCCTTTCAGCGTGAGAACATCACGGTGCTTGGAGAGAACCGGGCTACAGGATTCCGGCTTCTGAAATTTGGCAGCGCGGTGGAAGGGCTGTCTTTTGAAGTGCGCAGTGTGGACGGGGAGAGACTCGTCGAGAACACGGAAATTACCGATTATGAGGAGAACGCATCCGAGATCACTGCACGGATTGTTGTGAAAGACCTGATTGAGGAGAATGAAGAGTACGAACTGATTTTTCTGGTGAAGCTGGGAGGCGGACAGACGGTCCGCTATTATACGCGCATGATCTGGTGCAAAAATTATTATGCCGCGGAGAAAATAGCGTATGTGCTTGATTTTAACAATAAGACTTTTGACAGAGAGGCATCCAGAGAACTGGCCAAATATATGGAGACAAATGCATCGGGAGATAATACTTCTTTTCACAGAGTCAATATACACAGCACTCTCTCCCAGGTAGCATGGGGGAGTCTTGATGTCCGCAGAGAGATGGAGCCGGTAGCGGATCTGGTGGAACTTTCCAGGCAGACAGCCAGTCTGCGGCTGCATTATGTGGTATCCATTCAGGGGGAAAGCCGTCTGCAGTACTATTATGTGGAGGAATTTTACAGAATCAGATATACGCAGGAGCGGACATACCTGTTGGAAGTCGAACGGAATATGACACAGTTCTTCCGGGAGGAGGAAAATGTATATATAAACGATAAGATTGTATTGGGCATTGCGGGAGAGGAGATTCCTTTTCTGGAAAGTGAGGATGGCAATAATTTTGCCTTTGTGGTACAGAATAAACTTTGCAGTTACAATGTCACGGAAAATAAACTTGCGGTGCTGTTCTGCTTTTATGATAAGGATAATGCCGATATCCGGACAATCTACAACAATCATCAGATCAAGATTATGGATGTGGACGAACTGGGCAATGTAAAGTTTGCCGTGTACGGATATATGAACAGAGGCCGACACGAAGGAGAAGTGGGCATCCAGGTCTACTATTATGACGGCGCGCGCAATACGGTGGAGGAGATCATTTATATACCGTACGGCAAGTCCGCGGGAATTTTGCAGGAGGAAGCGGAGAGGCTTTTGTCCGTAAGTCGGGAGAATTATCTGTACTTTTTCATGGGAGAGAATGTGTACGAAGTGGATCTGTACGGGAAGAACTGTAAAAATATCATACACACGGTTCAGGATGGCAGTCTGCAGGTATCGGAGAGACAAAGGGTGATTGCGTGGCAGACGGGCAGCGATCCCTATTCGGGGACGGAACTGGTGCTTATGAATCTGAACAACAGGCAGCAAAGCGATATCCGCGCACAGAGCGGTGAATATGTCATGCCCCTTGGATTTATGGGGGAGGATCTGATCTACGGTTATGCCCGGCAGGAGGATGTATATCGGGACAGTGCGGGCAGGGTGGTGTTTCCCATGTACAGAGTATGCATTCTGGGGACGGATGGAACGATTCTTCTGCAGTATGCACAGCGGGATACCTATGTCCTGAAATGTTCTGTGGAGGACAATCAGATCAATCTGACAAGATGTGCCAGGACAGAAGACGGTGCATATACAGATATTGCGGATGACCAGATCATGAACAATCAGGAGGCGACCGCAGATGAAAACCAGGTCGGCAGCGCCGTTACAGAACAATATGAAAAAATTGTGCAGATTGCTGTGAAAAAGGAGATTAATGGAAAGGCTGTTATGATACTAACGCCCAGGGAGGTTCTCTATGAGGGGAGCAGGGAACTGGCTGTCTGGCCGGAGCAGGCAGAAAAATGGTATTATGTGTATGCCGGAGGCAGCGTAAAGGGGGTTTTCCGCAGTCCGCAAAGCGCAGTAAACCTGGCATACGAGGCGGCCGGAATAGTGATAAATGATGAGGGCGGATATGTGTGGAGCCGGGGAGACAGAGCGACGCGCAATCAGATTACTGCCATTGAGACTGCGGAAGTGACACCGGAGAAGAACAGTGTGGCGGTCTGCCTGGATGTGATGCTGAAATATGAGGGGATTATCAGAAATTCTGAGTACCTGCTGGCAGACGGGCAGACGGTTTATGAGATTCTGGAGTCAAATCTGCCGGATGCACAGGTGCTGGATCTGAAAGGCTGCAGCCTGGATGCCGTGCTGTATTACGTCAGCCGGGGCATTCCGGTCTTTGCGTCGCTGAACAACGGAAATGCGGTGCTGATTACCGGATATAACGAATACAACATTATGTATATGGATCCTCTTACCGGCAATGTCGAGAGAAAGGGAATGAATGATTCCAGAGAGTGGCTGGAGGAAAACGGAAATTGTTTTATCACATATGTGAGATGAAAAAACGGGGGAAGATCATTGAAAGATCTTCCCTTTGTATTTGTTCAGAGTAAACATCAGCAGCATTCCCAGTACGCCGCAGGAGATGATTTCGCCAAGTCCCACTGTCAGCATAAAGTAGGGCAGGCTGCCTTCAAACTGATACGCGTATGCCAGAATCAGCGGCACAATCAGTGTGTTTGCGGCAATAGGCGGCAGAGGAGCAAGCCATCTGGAGCGTTTTCGCAGCAGCCATGTTCCCAAGGCGCCAAGCAGCGTGGCGCCATGTTCCCAAGGCGCCAAGCAGCGTGGC
>JAAVAG010000223.1 GCA_014804185.1 Lachnospiraceae bacterium | reverse complement strand
CTCCCAATTTGAAAGGCGTCCCTCTGAATCTCATAAAATAATAATTGACAATATACAAAATCGACACAAAAAAGGTGCCCGCTGTAACAGTGATCCTCCAAGACAACGTTAAAAGCAGCAATATCAGCCATATCCCATAGATCAGCCCGATATTGATCCATAAATTCTCCTGCAATAATTGTGTCATATCCGTGGCCAGCATTTCCAGATAATACCCTAAAACAGGCGGCGTCAGCAGAAATATACCCGCTCCAAAAGCAAAATTCCACTTTTTATGCCTGGGCGGCCCCACCGCAATGCCCAGTGCCGCCAGAAATCCAAGCAGATATACGATTCCGGCATTTTCCCCAGGCAAAACATCCGAGTAGGAGTACATTGTCACAAGCTGTGACTCTAATCGCTCTCCTCCCTGATAAAAGTCCCGATTTTCTTCCAATTCATATTCTCTGCTGCAGGCATTGACTCCCAGGGTCACGTCATTCCCTATGTCAAAATTGATGCGCAGATAATACAAAGCCCCCTTTTTCAAGCGGATTTTCGTATCTATGTAAGTATAAGCGTTGTTATTTAACTCCGCAAAATCCAAACTTTTCTCAAAGAGCAGATTATCTTCCCCGTCCTTGACAGACACATATATTTCGCAATCGGCACTCTCCGATTCAGCTTTGTGAAAGGATATCCCTACCAAATCCAACACGGCATCATGCCCGGGGATAAATTCCTGGCAAAATTCTCTCTCATTTTCCGCCGCCAGAAAGAAACTTCCCTCCCCGGTCAGATAATGAGTCTCTTTTTCTCTCATTGGCCCTCCCGATCTGAGAGATCCAATGCACATTAAAATAAAGACAACCAGTGCAGCAAGCATTCTGTATTTCCGTCTGAATGCCCAGTTTCCCGCTCTTTTGAGCAAAGGCAGTATATCCCCTCCCGCAAAAGACATCTTCGCTTTCATCTTCCGCTATTTCTCCAGATCTACTGTTTTCAGCAGTTCCTGTATCTGTTCCACGTTCAGCCACTCCGTATTGTTTCCGGAACTGTAGGAAAATCCCTCCGGCACTTTCTTTCCCGTAGGGGCCGCTTTTTTATGCTCGCTCCACACCATCTGCGGGTATACAATGAAATGCTTCTCATACTCATAGGTAGTCAGAGAGTCCTCCACTGTCACCATGATTTCATGGAGTTTTTCTCCCTCGCGGATTCCCACCTCCGGCATCTCGCAGCCCGGGCACATGGCCTGTGCCAGATCCGTGATCTTAAAGGACGGAATCTTGGAGATAAAGGTCTCGCCGCCCTTTGCCTCCTCCAGCGCCTTGATCACCAGTTCCACACCCTGCTGCAGGCTGATCCAGAACCTAGTCATCCTGTAGTCCGTAACAGGCAGTTCCTTTTTCCCCTGCTTCAGAAGATTCTGGAAAAGGGGAATGACGGACCCCCTGCTGCCCGCCACATTCCCGTAGCGGACAATGGAAAAGCAGATCTCCTTGCTGCCCGCGTAGGCATTGGCGGCAATAAACAGCTTATCGGACACCAGCTTGGTGCCCCCGTACAGATTCACCGGATTCACCGCCTTGTCCGTGGACAGCGCCACGACTTTCTTTATCCCGCAGTCCAGCGCCGCATCGATCACATTCTGAGCGCCTCCTATGTTTGTCTTGATGGCCTCCGCCGGATTGTACTCACAGGCGGGAACTTGTTTCAATGCAGCCGCATGCACCACATAGTCCACGCCCTCAAACGCTCTCTTCAGCCGCTCCTTATCCCGCACATCCCCGATAAAGAAACGCAGCCTGTCCTCATATTTCTTAAATTCATTCCGCATGATAAACTGCTTGTATTCATCTCTGGAATAAATAATGATCTTTTTCGGATCATAATGTTCAAACACATATTTCGTGAACGCTTTGCCGAAAGAACCTGTTCCCCCGGTGACCAAGATTGCTTTATTATTTAACATGACCGCCTCCTGTATTCTCACGCCGCATCTGTTTATCAGAAACGTCGCCTTTCATTTTGCCATTCATTATACCATTATACAGGGGATTTGCCAAATTATTTATTTCATTTGTCGCCCGAATTATCCGTGCCGGTCTGGCCGCCCGTTTTCTCTGTCTGTCCGCCCGTCCTCTCCGCTTTCCCTCCCGAGCGCCCCAGCAGATAGTCCGCGGACACCCTGTAAAAATCGCAGAGTTTCATCAGATACCTGACCGGCAGTTCATTGCTTCCCCGCTCATACCTCGAATACATTGTCTGAGATGTCCCAAGAAATGCGGCGATCTCCTCCTGTGTCATATCGTTGTCTTCCCGCAGATTCCTCAGCCTGATACAATATTCTTTCATGTTCCCTTTTGTTTCCTCCCGCCCACAATACAAGCCCTTTCACTTATATATCCCCTAGCAGAGACAAAAAGTAACAAAAATTTTCAAAAAAATTTCAGCCCCCGGTCTCCCGGAGGCTGTCATCTTTTTTCTTTCTCTCTTTTCTCTTTTCTTTTCCGTCTTTCTTCCCTCGCGGCTTGTTCACGCTTCCGCTTTGGTTTACATTTCCACCCTGTGTATCACGCCGATCCTGATAAAAACCGGATACAAGTAGCTGGCCCCAAAGGTTCCCAGCTTCTTAGGCCCCGTCACTGCGCCGCACTCCTGCTGACGCCGCACTGCCGTGCGCATGGCCAGTGCCACCGTAGCCCTGGTGAGAGATTTATCCTTGCGGGATACAAACATCTCGTTTCCTTTGATCGAATATGTAAACTGCAGATTCTTGGATGTATGAAACTCACAGTCCTGAAATAATTCCAGCGTACTCCAGAGAAGCTGATCCAACTCCTCCCCACGCGCATCACCGCCGCATTCCAGTTCCCGCGCCACTGCCGCCCTCAGTTTTCTGACACTCTCTTCTCTCTGCTCATTGTGCTCCATCTGCCCGCTCTCAGTCATAGACAAGCCCTGCTTTCTCTTTTGTCGCCCCCTGTTACCGTTCCCTCTTTCCTTTTTATTACTGTATCATATGGCGGGCTTTTAAGCAAACGGAAAGTGAAAGGCAGAATACTTTCTCCCCTTTTCCATTCCCCAGGCAGCACAGTAATCCTCTCCCCATTTCATGCTGCCGGGATGCCATGTATAAGGTATCACGCTGTACTCTCCGCGTTTCTCATCAAAGATCCCAATAAAAAAAGAGAGCACTGCATAACCGTCCTCCTGAAAGCCCCCTGCAACAATCTCCTGGATATTTTCGACCAGAGGACGAATGCCCGGCTGATGGGAATGGCCGCACAGATACACCGATACATTCTTCTCCTGAAACAGGCTCAACATCCTGATCCTCTCCGTATCCGCCAGAAAACCGATGGAGTGATGCCCATCGCAAACACCGGTTTTCCGGGTCTGATCTTCTGGAACAGCCTGATCAGTCCCGCCTCACAGAGATACAGCCTGTGCTCATCCTCGTCGTCACAGGACGTCAGACAGGTATTCAGCAATACAATTTCCGCCGGATCGCTGTGGATCACCTGATGCGGGTACTCCCTTTCCCTTTTCATCCCCAGGATTCCCTCCCGCGCTGCATAATACTCTTTAAACGCACCAAGAAGCAGCTGCCTGCTTTCCTCATCCGCAAATTCACGTTCAAACGTAACGTCCGCCTGCGCTCTGTCACGAATCGCCGCAATCTCCCTTCCCCTGTGCTTCAACGTCCTTGGAATGTCATGATTTCCGCAGGCCCAGAAAATTTCTCCTCCTGCCTCCAGAATCCCGTTATCCAGCAGAAGTTCCCTGACTCTCCGCTCCACAGCGGAATAATCACAGCAGTCCGCCAGATCCCCTGTCAGAAAAATATAACGGAATTTTCCGTCTTCCGTCACCTTCCGCAAAATCTCCCGAAGCCGCTCCAGAACCAGATCCAGATCAAACCCCGCGCACATCCTGAAATGCAGGTCTGACAAATGAAGCCACTTAAAGTATCCCATACCCTTTCTCCTTTGTAAAATTTTCCCCTTTTACAATACAATGGCCCCGGCAGATTCCCCAGATTTTCCGGCTGTTTATGCTATTTTATCATTGTTTTTGTGGATTTCGTGACTTTAGTAAATATCTTTACTACTACTTGCCGGCAGATTTTGAAAGGCCCCGGCGGGAATCAAACAGTCGCTGCGCAGAACACCGGTAGACAATTTTTGCACGACACTCCATAATCTATGTAAAAAAAGGAGCGTGTCTGTCCATGAATACTTTGAAGAACTATATTGGCGAATACATTGAATATTGCGAATACCGGAAACGTCTGGATGCCAAGACCCTGAAAGCATATCGCATCGACTTAAAGCAATATGAGAATTTCTGTTCCGATTCATCTGCCGTTTTTTCCCGGGACACGGTAGATACTTTTATCACGCATCTGCACAGGCAATATAAACCCAAAACAGTCCGCCGCAAAATTGCAAGCCTGAAAGCCTTTTTTCATTATCTCGAATATAAGGAAGTGCTGCAGGAAAACCCGTTTTTTAAGCTGGATATCCGCTTTCGCGAGGCCAAACTCCTGCCGAAAACCATTTCCTTTTACACGATCCAGACATTTCTTTCCACACTTTACGCCCAGAAAGAGCAGGCAGCGTCCGGCTATCCTCTCCGGTGCTGTATCAGGGATATTGCGGTGATCGAATTGCTGTTTGCCACCGGAATGCGCATATCCGAGTTGTGCTCCCTGAAGCCCTCCCACATCGACCTGGAGAGCAACAGCGTATTGATCTATGGAAAAGGCGCCAAGGAGCGGGTACTGCAGATCGGCAATCCCGACGTTACCGCCGCCCTGACCCTGTACCGGGAAACTTTTCAGGAAGATATCACCGCCTGCGGTTATTTCTTTGTCAACCGTCTGAAGCATAAGCTGTCCGACCAATCCGTCCGTTTCATGATCAATCGGTACACACAGCTTGCCGGGATCAGCCAGCACATTACGCCGCACATGTTCCGGCATTCTTTTGCCACGCTCCTGATGGAGCAGGATGTGGACACCAGATACATCCAGAAAATGCTGGGGCACAGTTCTATCAGTACAACGGAAATCTATACGCACGTGTCCAATGCAAAGCAGAAGGATATTCTAGTCCATAAACATCCCAGGAATCTGATGGAGGTGGATAAAGGATAATTCGGGATTATCTGATATTAATAGATAATTGAAAATTATCCGTTGGATATCAAATTTTAATTGGATAAGGATAAAACTAGATTATTGATAATTGGGAGTTGTACATGGAGTTTATTAAGTAAAATAACGTATAATGATTGTAATGGTTAGTACAATTTGGTATTTCTTTAAGTTAACAAGTAAATATATTGATTAATGTAATACATAGAAACTGTAGAATAGCAAATGATACAAATTGTTACAATTGAAGAAATAAACAACTCAAGATGCAACAGATATTTTCTACATATTTATAATCCTAACATTTAAAGATATAGGCGGTGATTATCATTAAAATTGTTCTTGGAATACATGTCGGCCATGATAGAGGAGCAGCAGTAATTAAGGATGGCATAGTGATAGGTGCAATTGCACAAGAACGTCTGGATAGAGTCAAGCATTCTAGTTCATATAATTTGCCTACTAAGTCAATTGATAAATTATTAAAATATTTAAATTTAGATATTAAGGATATCTCTTGCATTGGTATCTCATATAACTCTATAGAGGGAATGTCTATTGAAGAGTTTTTTAAAGAAGAATTTGCGGAATATTACGGGTGCGGATATATTCCTATGTTTTTTGTCAACCATCACACTGCACATGCCTATTCTGCATTTTATTCATCCGGATTTAACGATGCACTTATTCTTGTATCTGATGGAGCAGGTGATTATGTAAATAGTATGCAAGAAGCAGAGTCTCTCTTTGTTTCTGGCGATCATAAAATACAATTGGTAGAGCAACGTTTGCAAAATCCAACTGTGGGGAAAATGACTGATGCTCGTAATTACATTTTCCCTCATATGCCTACATTTATACAAAATTATGAAATCAGCTTAGGGAAAAAATTTACGCAGATCACTCATTTATTGGGACTTGGCTTATATGGTGAAGGCAAGACCATGGGGCTTGCGGCATATGGCACACCTCTTTTTAACTTTAATCCGTATAAATGTGGAAATCTCCTTGATTTTTCGCTTAGATATAAGGATCTATTAGAGGAAGTATTCTCTATTATAACTTTATCGGGACTTTCCTATAAAAATTATATAAAACAGGAATGTGCAAATATTGCATGCACGCTGCAATTGATGCTCGAAAACATAATACTTGGTTTACTTAAGGATTTTCTTCGCATATATCCGTGCAAGAATCTTGTTTTATCAGGTGGGATATTCTTGAATTGTTTGTTAAATTACAAAATAGTAAATCAATTTCATTTAGATAATTTTTTTGTATTTCCACCTGCTGGGGATGACGGACAAGCATTGGGGGCGGCATATTACGCATATGCTAAATATTTTGGAATACAAAATAAATTTAATATCAGTCTTCCATATCTAGGTATTTCGTACAAGAACAATGATATATTGACTGCAATAAAAAATGCCAATTTAGACT
>JAAVAG010000222.1 GCA_014804185.1 Lachnospiraceae bacterium | reverse complement strand
GGGGAACTGCACAATGACGGCAGCGTCACATGCAACGGGTGCCGGGAGAAAGTGGAGATGATCCCGCAGATCCGTAAGTGGAACGACAGGCTGCGCATTGTGCTCTCCATGGTACAGGCGGACAGAGACGCCTTTACGGTGTGCTGTGCCACGGAAGAGATGAGAAAAAAGACCGCCGCGTCTTTTGCAGAGGCGGTTGTAAAATATGACCTGGACGGGATCGATCTGGATTGGGAATATCCCTGTGTTCCCTCCAACAACAGCGCGGTGTCCCGGAATGACAAACACAATTTCACGCTGCTGTGCGCGGAAATCCGCAGGGCGCTGGATGCGGTGGAGGGCCGGAAATATTACCTCACCATCGCCGCGGGCGCGGATGTGTATTATGTAAACTGCGTGGAACTGCCGCAGCTTATGGAATATCTGGATTATATCAATGTAATGACCTATGACCTGAAATGCGGTTTTCACGCGCTGGCAGGGCATCATACCGCCCTGTACTCCAACGTCGGGGATGTGTTCATGAACAGCTGCGCCCAGGCCATGGCGCTGTTTGAGTCCTGCGGGGTAAGCGCAGACAGGCTTCTGATGGGGGCGGCGTTCTACTCCAGAAAGTGGGAGGATCTGAAAAATAACGAGAATCACGGGCTGTTGGAACTGTGTCCTAAGGGCGGCGGATACGGACCGGATTACGATGTGCTGGCCAGAGACTATATTGATAAAAACGGCTATACATACTACTGGGATGAGGAGGCACAGGCGCCTTATCTGTTTAACGGTTCCACGTTCCTCTCCTACGATAACCCCAGATCTCTGGAGGCTAAGGCGGCATATGTGAAAGAAAAGGGATACGGCGGCATTTTCTATTGGGAGCACAAATGCGACAGCACCAGGACGCTGCTGGATACCCTCTATCGCAGTCTGCGCCGGGAATAAGGGAGGGCATCATGTTTTCCGAGGAATATTACAGTGAAATAAAAGAGGCCTATGAGAGCCGGATGGCTCTTTTGGACGAGAGGGGATGGGAACTGGAAGCGCAGGTTTCCCAGAGACCGCAGGAGAGGATACCCATCCTGTGCGGGCATCTTCTTGCGGAGAAGAAAGCGGAAATTCTGCGGACGATGGAGCAGTGCGGTAAGGAGGAGAGGGAGGCGCTCACTTTCCTCTACAGCGCCATGCCGCTCAGCGATCTGCTGGATTATCCGGCGGCTCTGTTCCTCGCCTATGCGCGGCACGGCGTGTTTTTGTGGAATCAGGGAGATTTTGCGGGGCGGGTGCCGGAGCGGCTGTTTGCCAATTATGTGCTCCACTATCGGGTGAATAATGAGGATATTGCCGAGACAAGAGGATTTTTTTATGACAGGCTGAAAGGGAATATTGCCGTGGGGGATATGTACCACACGGCTGTGGAAGTAAATTACTGGTGCGCCAGGGAGGCGACTTACCGCTCCACCGACGGGCGCACCCAGAATCCGCGCACCATGTATGGGACGGCCATAGGCAGATGCGGGGAGGAGTCCACATTTGCGGTGACGGCGCTGCGCAGCATCGGCATTCCGGCGCGGCAGGTCTACGCGCCGCTCTGGACGCATTGTGACGACAATCATGCCTGGGTGGAGGCGTGGTGTGACGGGGAGTGGCATTTCCTGGGGGCGTGTGAACCCGAGGAGAAACTGGATCGCGGATGGTTTACCGGTCCTGCGTCCCGGGCGCTGCTGCTGCATTCCAGGTGGTTTGGCAGGCAGAAACCGGAGGAAACCATGGTGGGCAAAAGAGGCATGGCCACCGTGCTCAATCATATGGAGCGCTATGCCCGCACCGTATGGCTCACGGTAAAAGCGGTGGACGAGGCGGGCAATCCCGTCCCTCATGCAAGAGTGGACTTTCAGGTGTTAAACCATGGGGGCTTCGGTTCCATTGCCGTGGTGCATACGGGAGAGAAAGATGTGGACTGCGGCAGCGTGAGGTTTCTCACCGGCTGCGGCGATCTGTACATCAGTGTCAGCGCCCCGGGGCTTTACGGAGAAACCATGGCGAACCTGCAGAACATGGCGGCAGATGGCGATGCCGGGGAAGAAGCGGTGTGCACGGTTACCCTGAAGAGCCAGCCGGAGTGCTGGGAGGGATGGAAAGATCTGGACATCAATGCCCCACAAGCGGGGCATGAGCCGCAAGCGGGGCATATGCATGACGGGGAACTGACGCCGGAGCAGCAGAGCACCGGTGAGAGACGTCTGGCGCAGGCGGCGGAGCATCGGCAGGTGAAGGCGGCAGGATTTTATGATCAGAGAGAGGCGGACAGGGTTTTAGGACGCTTTGCAGAAAGCGACAGGGAGGCGCTTTCCGCCATCCTGCACAGCGCCCACAGCAACATCGGAGAGATTGTGCGTTTCCTGGAGTGGGACGCCTCGGGGCTTGTACCGGCAGGCTGGGAGGCAGGTGCGGCGGAACACTGGAAAGTGGAAGTGCTGCAGGCGCTCCGGGAGAAAGACTGCTGGGATATCCGCGTGGAGGTTCTTATAGACTGCTGCCAGAATGCACTTCCTTATGCGGGGAGTATGCCGGATGAGATTTTTTTCCGTTTTCTGGTGTGTCCCCGGGTGTTTAACGAGATGCTCCGGCCATGCCGCAAGTTCCTGTATGAGAGTCTGGGGGAAGCGGGACGGGAGGAGATCCGCAGAAATCCGGAAAGCCTGCCAGGCAAGGTGGACGGATGGATCCGGGAGGCGCCGGAGCAGGAGTACGAGGGGCTGACTGCCTCCGCACAGGGATGTCTGCGAGGCGGTTTCGGCAGCAGGGAATCCAGGGAAGTTCTCTGTGTCAATATCTACCGCAGCCTGGGGATCCCGGCCAGACTGGGCGGACTTCGCAAAAGAGTGGAGTATTATCGTAACGGAAAATTTGTGAGTGCAGCTGAGGCGGAGAAAGAAACCTGCCGTCTGACACTGTGTGAGGAAGGAAACCTGAAACTTTCGGACTGGGAACATTATTCGGTGGAATATTTTGACGGAACAGGGTTCCGGCGTTTGTGGTTCTGGGAAAAGATGTTCCGGCGCCCGCAGCAGACAGGGGAGCTTACTCTGGACGTGTGGCCGGGAATCTATCGGATCGTGACCACAAACCGCAAGGCCAGCGGAGACCAGCTTGCAAAAGTGGCGGTGTTTGCCCTGAAAGACGGGGAGGAGCGCAGGCTCTCTCTTTCCATGCGGGACGTTTCCATGGAGGGAACGCTTACCGGCAGCAAGATCGGGGACTTTACACTGCAGCCGGTGAAAGACTCGAAGACCGGTCCGGTGCCGTTGTCCGAACTGGCCGGAGAGGCCATGGCTCTCTTTATCTGGCTGGAAGTGACCCGGGAACCTACCGAACATATTTTAAATGAACTGTTTGAGCGAAAAGAGGATTTTGCCGCAATCACCGCGCCATTGTATGTTGTGCTGCGCAGGCAGGAGGATCTGGAAAATGCCACCCTGCGCAGAACTATGGAGGCGCTGCCCGCACTGCGGCCTCTTCTGGATGATTTCGGGGAGAATTACGAGGCGCTGGCCGAAAGTGTGGGACAGAAGGTGGGAAAGCTGCCTCTGGCGCTGGTTATAGACGGAGGACATACATGCATCTACAGCGATGCCGGATATAATGTAGGTCTGGCCGACATGCTGTGGAAAATATTGTCCCGGAAATGACGGTCTGCCAGCGGGATGTCCGAAAAAACGCCGTGCGGGAAGAGTCCTGCACGGCGTTGATGCATTTTACGATCTTGTTTCCCGTCAGCCCTCCGGGAACACGGTGACTTTGCCGTCCGAGAAGATGGCGATCCGGCTGTTTTCTTCCTCGCCGGGACAGGTGATTTCAAAGGTGTGCATGGTAGTGGCGATCTGATAGGGCAGATCCCGTACGGTTTTGTTGGCCTCGCAGGGGCTGATCCTGGACAGGAGTTCCTTTAAGACTTCCATACTGTCGGTATAGCAGCCGTTTTCGTCAAAGTATGCCTGCTGCGCGTAGTAAAGTTTGCGCAGTTCCCACTTGCGCAGTTCATTTTCCGGAATGGAAAAATCGGCGCTTTGCTGGCCGCTTTCCGCAAAGAACACAAAGGCCCATAATTCCGGGTAATGAATATTGATGACGCCGGTGGGAGCCCACACCCAGTTGTCTTCGGGCAGCGGTCTGCCGGTTTCTCTGTCAAGCCGTTTCTGGTAAGCGCCGTTTTGGATGTCCACTTTCCACTGTACCCGGGAGAAGTTGACGCGGTAATACTCGCCCGGTTTGGGAGGACGGTTTTCGGCGGCGCATTCCTGCAGGGCGGCGAAAGGAATCACCACCTCCACGGACCAGGAGTGATTGTAACTTCCGGGCTTGTTCAGGTTGCCGTCGATATGTACCGCGGTGCGCATTCCGTGAAATTCAAATCCGTTTACGGGTTTGCCCATATCTCTGTACGCTTTGGTCAGAAGCAGATCCCAGGTGGTGTTCAGCGCGTTCATTTCGAACTCATAGTATGCCTGGGTGTCGGAGTCCGGGTCAATGAAAATTTCAAAATCGTTGTCATTGAAGATGACGGAGTCATGTTCCGTGAGAGTCGCCCAGATCTCGTCGCCCTCCAGCAGCGCGCCGATGTAGAGATTTTCGCGGTCCCAGGCCAGTTTGGCGCGGGTGCGGAACCGCGGAACGGGGCGAATGCTTCCCTCGATATCCGGAAAGGCGTCGGTAAAGGGGATTGCTCTCCAGAAATCCTTGTCCAGATTGCCGTCAAGCTGGAAAGGTTTGTCATTAAATCTGCATGCATAGACCGGGGGATGGAAATCCACCGCCGGGACGGATATTCGGTAATGGCTGTTCATGTGTGGATGTTCTCCTTTTCATATTTTTATCTGGCCTGGGTATCTCAAATCTGACACCCGATTTAAATTTATATTATATTCGCAGAAGGAAAAAAGCAATAGCAATTTCGGATAAGTTTTTATATTGCAATCTAGAGTGCAATGTGCTAAGATAAGCAAAGAATTTCAAGTTTCTATCATTCTGAAGACCGCTTGGGTCTATCCAAAGAATTTCGGATTTCTTGCGAGGCGGGAGCCTTGTTATCCCAGAAAACAAGATGCATACGAACCGCAGGAAGACGAAAGGTTCTTCCTGCACCATTATGGCTGCCGGAAACGGCAGGAAAAGGAGGAACTATTATGGACGACAGAAAAAATGCCCCGGGGATTTCCATGCCGCATGATAAAGGGTATAAAAAGAGTCTGTCGGATCCCAGACAGTTTCTGCATTTTTTGCAGAAATACATAGGAGCCGACTGGATGCTGGAACTGAAGGATTACCAACTCAGCCTCTGCGATAAAGAAATGCTGGAAAAGGATTATGAGGGCAGGGAGGCAGATCTGATCTACAGAGTGATGCGTCCTGACGGGAGAGAAATCTATATTTTTGTCCTGCAGGAACTACAGTCTACAGTGGATTATACAATGATATTCCGCATATTGATTTATGTGGTAAATACCCTGTTGAAGCATTTTCTGGAAACAGATAAAAAGAAACGGGAAAGTGTGGATTTCCGGCTTCCGGCCATGGTGCCCATCGTCTTCTATAACGGTGAGGAAAGATGGACAGCGGTGGATAATATGCAGACATATCAGGATGGAGGAGAGATGTTCGGGGACTATATTCTGAATCTGAAATATTACCTGATCGATCTGGCAAGTGTGGAGGAGGAATATATTCTGTCTACGAACACGGTAATTGATAACATTCTGTACTGTGACAAGTTTCGCAGAAAACAGGAACTGGTGGAAGTGATCCGCACGGCTTACAGCAGAGTACAGAAACTGGGCGCACAGGAATTAGAAGCTTTCCGTGGCTGGGTGAAATATATCCTGCTTTCTGTGTGTGATAACAAGGAGGAAGTAGTACAGGAAATTCTGGATTGGGCCGGGAATGGAGAGAGCGATATGGCGTTTAAGTACAATATGATCGTAGCCTTTGAGAGGGAGCGCGCGGAGGGGAGAGAAGAAGGGAAAGAAGATGGAAAAGCGGAAGGAAGGGCG
>JAAVAG010000221.1 GCA_014804185.1 Lachnospiraceae bacterium | reverse complement strand
GGGCAGCATATACTTATACACTCCGAGACACATTCCGTCTGGCACAAAAAACATAAGCAGAAAACCCAGAGCATATAAGATTACATTATCCTTGAAATAGCAGTGCATCATGAATACAATCAAAAAACACCAGAACACAGCCCACAGGAACCATAGATTATTAAACACACTGTAAAAATAGTCAAAAATAATTTTTAGCGGTCCTTTTGCCCCCACGGCAGGATTCAGAGCAAAATTCCGAATATATTCCACCGCGGTCCAAAAGAAAACCGGCGTCAGCAGTGATTTTGCACGCCGCCTTATAAGCTCCAAGCGTTTTTTTCCGGAATCAGCCCTTTCTATACTTCCCCAGCACAAATATCCGCTGACCATCATGAAAAGCGGCATGTGAAAACTGTATAGGAACTGATAGAGTCTGTCATAAAAATACAGAGTCTCCGTACTGAAACGTTCCCCGCTTCCCTCCTGAATGCAATGTCCCAGAACCACCAGAATAATTGCAAACCCTTTCAGCAAATCCGGAAATTTCTCCCGCTGTCCTGATTTTGTTGTTTTTATTGTCTCCATTATATGCGCCTTTAACTATTTTACAAATATAAAAATATTATATTACATTTCTATTTGTGTTTCATATAATCCCGGATATCGTCAAAGCACCGGTTCAACATTGCAGTATCAATCATTCCGTCCTGGCCAAAAGCTGTGGCCTCCACCGTAAAATCTCCCTGATACTTCGTTTGATGGATGAAATCAAAAAACTTCCGAAAATCCACATTTCCCATCCCTATCGGCAGTGTACGCAGCTTTCCCCATTCCATATAGCCTCCGGCATAATCGTTTACATGATAGTGCCTGATATGCCCCTCTTTCCACAGCCATTCATATTTCTTCTCATACAGAAGATCCACCTGTTCATGAAAGGCGGCCATTTTTGTATCAAACACAAAATGAATATCCGTATATTTTTCCGCCAGTTCACACCAGTGGCTCATGGGATCCTGCATATTGCACACAACATTTTCCACCAGCAGATCAATACCATATGCCGCCGCAATCTCGGCAAGCCTGCTGTACACATTAATATTGATTCGTATATTTCGATCTGATGTCAGACCGTCCCACAGATGAATAACCATTTTTTCCGCCTGTATCTCTCTGGCCATCCTGCAGTTTATCGTAAAACGGCGGATAACTTCATCCAGGCCGTTTTCCTCACTTTGACTGATTTTCTCCCCGATGCTTTTTTCACAGTGCACGACTGGGATCGTGATTTGAAGTCCCTGCAGATATTCCACTATCTGCTCCGCCTCATCATACCAGCTGTCATACATCATAAATTCCAGTCCGTCACAATGAAGTTCCTTTATAACGGAACGAAGCAGTCTGTAATTTCTGCCGTTTGGCCGGCCGATCAGCGCTCCCGTAGAACATAATATCCTGTTCATCATTTTCTCCTTCGCAGTCCCGCGTGGTTCCTTTATTCCTTTTTATTATCTCTGGGTGTCTTTGTCAAGTGTATTTTATTTATATCCGTGAGTATCCCCTCCTTTTTCTGTCCGTGAGTATCTCTTCCTTTTTCTTGTGTGATTGTGAGGAATTCGTTATAATCGTACATATACATATTAAGAAAATACCAAACACAGATGAATCAGGGAGGCATCAGAATGGAAATAAACAAATGCATTAAAGAATCTTTTACCGTAATCGGCAAGGAGGGCTCTACAGCCGATGGCGACGGCTTTATTCAAAAGCTGTGGGACGACGCAAATTCTCATTTTTCACAGATAGAACACCTGGTTAAAAAAGATGAAAACGGCAGCATCGGAGGAATCTGGGGAGCCATGTCCGACTTTTCCCATTCTTTCATGCCGTGGGAAGACAATTTCAGCAAAGGGCTTTACCTTGCCGGTGCGGAATGCATTTCTCATGCCGAAGCGCCCGAGGGCTGGACAAAATGGGTTATTCCCGGCTATGAATACATTTATGTAGAATGTGAAAGTGACGATACCTTTTCGGCGGCAATAAAATATCTGGAAGATCATAATATTCCTCTGGCAGGCGCGGTCCATGATTTTATTTGTCTGCAGACGGGAAAGAATTATATGTTTTTTCCGATCAGAAAATTATAAATTATAATGGAACACAGCCAGCAGCAATCAGAAATAAAAACCGGAGATTATTTATGAAAGAAGAAACCTATTCTTTATTGGAAAATTATATGCTTTCCTGTATGGAGGACAGCGCACACGACAAAGAACATGTATACCGCGTGTTGTACTACGCTTTGGAAATTGCCAGTGAGGAACAAAATGTAGATAACGATGTTTTGATTGCCGCATGCCTGCTGCATGATATCGGGAGAAAAGAGCAATTTGCAAATTCCTCTTTATGTCATGCCGATATTGGCGGTCGGAAAGCATATGCCTTTTTGATTGAACATGGTTTTCATACAGATTTTGCAGAAAAAGTGAAACATTGCATTCAGACACACCGATTCAGAAAGGATAATACCCCGCAAAGCACAGAAGCAAAAATTCTGTTTGATGCAGACAAACTGGATACAACCGGTGCTATGGGAATTGCCAGAACTTTACTTTACAAAGGCATGGTTTCAGAACCTCTATATTCTTTGCTGCCGGACGGAATAATTTCTACCGGTGAAAATGACCCATCCCCATCTTTTTTCCACGAATATAAGTATAAACTGGAAAAATTGTATGATAATTTTTATACTGCCAGGGGAACCATGCTGGCAAAAGAAAGACAACAGATTGCAGCAGATTTTTATAACTGCCTGTACCAGGAAGCAAATTTGGCCTACAGAAACGGAAAAAGTGAACTTGAAAAACAAATTACACAGGAAAATATTTGAAAGGATAAGATGCTTATGCATACTATTATGGAATTACCCCCTTGGGACAGATTACTAAAAAGGATTGTCTGGGAACAATTAGGCGAAATAACAGGAAAAAAAATACTGGACTTTGGGAGCGGCGAGGGGATCACAGCAAATCATTTTGCGGAAAAAAATTCCGTTGTAGCAGTAGAACCATCGGAGAAAATGCTCCATAACAGATGGGAAGATTATAAATATAAGCAGATTATTGGAGACGTCTCAAAGCTTTCGGAGTTTGAAGAAAATTCATTTGACTTGATTTTTTGTCACAATGTCTTAGAATACATTGACGATAAAGAACATGTTATAAATGAATTGCATCGTTTATTAAAAACCGGAGGTACTCTTTCTATTGTAAAACATAACCGTGCCGGGCGCATTATGCAGATGGCAGTCCTTCTTGATGACATGAAAAAAGCAAATGATCTGCTGGATGGAAAAGACAGTGTATCTTCACAATTTGGTACAATCAGATATTATGAAGATGAACAGATTGTGAAATGGAATAATGGATTAAAACTTTTAGACACATTTGGCATTCGTACTTTCTGGGATTTACAGCAAAATCAGGAAAAGCATGGAACAGAAGAATGGCAGATACAAATGATGCAGCTTGAAATGAGAGTGTCAAAAATAGAAGAATATAGAAGAATAGCTTTTTTTCATCATTTAATTTTTCGAAAAGAACAGGAGTCACGTTATGGATGCTTTTAGGGAAATGCTTGAACTTGCCAGACAAAAAATGCTATCCTGCAATGCGCAGGAACACACACAGATCATAGCAGCACTTTCAACCTGTGGCAATTTCTATTATAAAGTGATTCATAATCCTTTGACAGAAGAATTAACTGACGAAAAATGTTTTATAGAAGAATTGGTTAAAAACCAGGATACCCAATTAAAAAAATTCATTTGTCTCTGGGCAAACGGAAACATTGACATACCCTCTTTTCATTTCAGAAAACTGCTTTGCGATGCAAACTGCTTAACCAGTGAAACAGAAATATTACTACAAAGTGTTGACGGTTATATCATTAAGACATATTCGCAGATTTTTTCTATTGCCGGATAAACTGATTTAACTCAATCACAAAATATGGAGGTATGACGAAGCGCCATAATTGCCGCCTGCGTTCTGTCAGATACCTCCATCTTCTTAAAAATACAGGAAAGATGATTTTTTACGGTTTTCTCGCTGATATGCAGGACTGTGGAAATCTCTTTGTTGGACATTCCGTCCGCAACTTTCGCCAGCACTTCCCTCTCCCGGCCAGACAGAGATAAAATCTTTTCCTCCTCATCCGTCAAATTGAAATCCGTATTCTTTTCCAGGTCGGGCTGTATATAAAATTTTCCTTCCGACACAATATGAATTGCTCTGAGAAGTTCTTTCAGATCCGCTGTCTTGGATATATAGCCGTCCGCCCCGGCGCAGACTGCCCGGCGCACATACTCGGCTTCCCTGTGAGCGGTAAGCATCAGAACTTTTATTTTTCTGTATTTTCCGTTTTTTATTTCACTCAGGGTCTCAATGCCATTTTTATCAGGCATATCAATATCCAGTAAAAGCAAATCAGGCTTTTCTTTCTCCAGAAGTTCCAGGCACTGTGCCCCACACTGCGCCATTGCGGCCACATGCATGCATTTTTCCGTCTCCAGCAGATATCTTAATCCCTCTCTGAATAAAGGATGATCATCCGCAATCATTATTTCAAAACTCATTGACTGTTTTCTTCTTTCTATTATAATAGGATTATAGAAAAGTTGCTTTTCACACATTCGAAAAGCAGCATAGGGAGGTAATTATGAAAAAATCAACCAAAACGATTCTTACATTTACCGGACTCACGCTCACTGCGATTCATGTGTTAAACCGCATCCAATATTCCCGATGCAGCCTGGGAAATGTGCTTTCCTGTCCCGAAAACAACTATTATGAATGGCGCTTCGGAAAAATCAGGTACAGCAGACAGGGAACAGGTTCTCCCATTCTTCTTCTGCATGGACTGGATGTGGGAAGTTCCTCCTATGAATTCAGCAAAATCATAAACAGGCTCTCCGAGGATCATCAGGTATATACGATAGATCTTCTGGGATATGGACTCTCAGACAAACCCAATATGACATACACTGCTTATCTCTATGTGCAGTTATTATCCGATTTTGTCAAAAATGTGATAAAGAAAAAGACAGATGTCATCGCTGTAGGCGGAATGGCGCCCATCTGTATTATGACCTGCCACAGTGACCCCGATATTTTTCATAAAATCGCACTGATTAACCCGGAGGATATCTACAAGCTGAACGAGATTCCGTCCAGGGGAACCAAAATTATGAAACACATTTTTGAACTGCCTGTAATCGGAACCTATGCTTACAATATACTGACCTGCAAAAAAGCGTTTGAAAAAACTTTCCGGAAAAAATATTTTTCGTCTCCGGAAAAAATAGAGGACAGAGATATTTTTGCTTATATGGAGGCAGCTCACACACCTGATTTTACTTCCAAGTATTCCCATGCAAGCCGCCTTGGAAACTATATGAACTGCAATATTCTTCATGCGCTGCATGAAATGAAAAATCCGATCTTCATCATAGGCGGCAGTGAAGAAAATGATATACAGACCATCATTGATAACTACAGATATTTCAATCAGTCCATCCGTTTTTCTATGGTAAGCAAAACAAAACACCTGCCTCACCTGGAAAAACCTCAGGAAGTGTACAATCTTCTGAAATCATATCTAAGCTAATGGTTCTTTCGCCGGGAGACCCGCCTTTCTGGGGTACTTTCCCGGCGTTGTTTTTATTTTTTCAATCACATACAGATTTCTGTAAATGTCGGAAGATGGAAGAAAAAATTCCGACTGTCCTATTGTCTTTCCACCCAGAATTTCAATGGCTTTTTCCGCCTTTTTAGCCTCCTCGGAAACTTTTTCGGATTTATAAGAAATAAATTTTCCGCCTTTTTTTACAAAAGGAAGACAATATTCCGACAGAGAGGAGAGATTTGCCACCGCCCGGGAAACACACAGATCATATTTTTCCCTGTACTCTTTTTTTCTGGCATAGTCCTCCGCTCTCCCATGAACCGCCTCTGTCTCCCGCAGTTCCAGACTTTCAATGACAGCGTCCAAAAATCTGACTCTTTTATTCAGAGAATCCAGAAGAGTTACTTTCAGAGAGGGAAATGCAATCTTAAGGGGGATACCGGGAAAACCTGCCCCTGTACCCACATCTATCACATTGCCGGTAAAATGACCCTCATATACCTTTGCAAGGGAAAGACTGTCCACAAAATGTTTTTTCAACACTTCGTCAAACTCTGTGATAGCTGTCAGATTCATCACAGAATTCCACTCTGTAAGCAGTTCATAATATGTCATAAACTGGTCCATCTGCCTGGAAGTCAATTGGATTTGAAATTCCTGAAGATCCCTTTCAAACTGCAATGTATTATATTGTTTCATGTGATATCCGTTCAATCGCAGCCTCCTTATTTATGATAATGTTCCAGAAAAACAAGCAGTACGGACACATCAGCCGGAGAAACACCGGAAATACGGGACGCCTGTCCTACAGAAACCGGACGGAAAAGTTTCAGCTTCTGCCGTGCCTCCAGCCTTAAAGAGGGGACTTCGTCATAATCCAGATCCTCAGGAATCCTCTTTTTTTCCATTTTCTGATACTGCTGTACCTGCCGCTGCTGACGGACAATATATCCCTCATATTTGATTTCAATCTCTACCTGCTGTATGACCTCCGCAGGAAGAGGTTTCCTCTCAGGATCTATCTCAGAAAGCATTTCATAGGAAAGTTCCGGGCGGCAGATCAGTTCCGCCAGACTTACCGCCGTTTTCAAAGAGGAACTTTCATGTTCCTCCATAAAATCCTGGATCTTTTTAGAAGCGCCCACCACCGTATTTTTCAGCCTCTCAATCTCACTGTCAATCCTGGACTTTTTCAGCATAAGAGCCTGATATTCTTCTTCAGATACCAGTCCTGCCCGATACCCCTTTTCCCTGAGACGAAGATCCGCGTTGTCCTGTCTGAGCAGCAGTCTGTATTCCGCCCGGGAAGTCATCATACGATAAGGCTCTCTGTTGTCCTTCGTCACCAGATCGTCTATCAATACTCCTATGTAACTCTCGGACCGGTCCATAATCAATGGCTCTTTTCCCCTGATCTTCATGGCCGCATTGATTCCCGCCACAATCCCCTGGGCTGCGGCCTCCTCATATCCGCTGCTGCCGTTAAACTGTCCTGCGCTGAAAAGCCCCTTTATCGTTTTAAATTCCAGACTGGGATCAAGCTGTCTTGCATTGATGCAGTCATACTCTATGGCATAGGCATTTCTGACGATTTTGCAATTTTCCAGACCGGGCACCGTGCGGTACATGGCAAGCTGTACATCCTCCGGCAGAGAGGAGGACATTCCTCCCACATACATTTCGTTTGTGTGTATTCCCTCCGGCTCCAAAAAAACCTGATGTCTTTCCTTATCCGCAAATTTTACTACTTTATCTTCAATGGAAGGACAATATCTGGGACCGGTTCCCTCGATAATTCCCGCGTAGATGGGAGAACGGTCCAGATTATTTCTGATAATCTCATGAGTCTTTTCATTTGTATAGGTAAGCCAGCAGGAAACCTGCTGTTTCTGAATGGAGTCCGGGTCGGTGGAAAAAGAAAACGGAACGATATTCTCATCGCCGAACTGTTCTTCCATTCTGGAATAATCTATACTTCTTCCGTCCATTCTGGCAGGAGTCCCCGTCTTAAACCGACGCATTTCAATGCCAAGCTTCTGCAGACAGTCTGTCAGATAATTGGCCGCCTGCAGGCCGTTCGGTCCCGTATAAGTGATACTTTCCCCGCACAGACATCTGGCTTTCAGATAAGTACCTGTACAAAGAATCACTGCCTTGCTTTCATATATGGCTCCTGTAAAGGTCTTCACGCCCACTGTTTCACGTCTTCCATTTTCACATTCTTGTGTCAGAATCTCACAGATTTCCGCCTGCTTAATGGTAAGATGATCCTGATTTTCCAGAACTTTCCTCATTTCTCTGGTATAATCCGCTTTGTCTGCCTGTGCGCGCAGAGAGTGGACAGCGGGTCCCTTGGAAATATTGAGCATTTTGGACTGAATAAAGGTCTTGTCTATATTTTTGCCCATTTCCCCTCCCAGAGCGTCCACCTCTCTGACAAGATGTCCCTTGGAGGATCCTCCTATATTGGGATTACAGGGCATCAGAGCGATACTGTCCACACTGACTGTAAAAACAACCGTCTCCAGACCAAGTCTGGCACAGGCCAGTGCCGCTTCACAACCCGCATGTCCCGCTCCTACCACACATACATCCACTTTTTCTCTTATCTCGATCATGATTCCTCCGTATCATTTACTTTCCCATACAAAACTTTGAGAAAATTTCGTTTACAAGATCCTCTCCCACTTCCTCACCGATCATTTCTCCCAAAGACGCATAGGCGCTCATCAGATCGATAGAATAAAAATCCTCCGGCATATGATCTTCCAGACTCTTTTTCACTTGAAGAAGACTTTCATATGCATCCTTTAATGCCTGCTTATGGCGTACATTTGTAATACATATCTGATGATCCGTCTCAATTTCCCCATTGAGAAACATATCTTTTACTGCACTTTCAAAGGCATCTATTCCTGTACCGTCCTTTGTGGAAGTACTGACAATTCTCACAGTCGTTTCTCCAATGGAAAAAACATCATTTGCTGACAAGATATCCTGCAGCATCTCTTTTGTCGTGACAGATTCCAGATCCGTCTTGTTCAGAAGAATCATACATTTCTTTCCACCGATCATCTCCATAATGTCTCTGTCATTTTCATCCAGGGCCACGGAACTGTCCACAACATAAATGATTAAATCGGCCTCTGCCGCATATTTTCGTGCTTTTTCCACACCGATCTTTTCTACCGTATCATTTGTATCCCTGATTCCCGCCGTGTCAATTACATTCAGGCTGATTCCGCAAAGACTGATATGTTCTTCCAGCGCATCTCTTGTAGTACCCGCCACTTCCGTGACAATGGCTCTCTCTTCTCCGGCAAGAATATTCAGGAGAGAAGATTTTCCCGCATTCGGTTTTCCCACAATCACGGTATTTATTCCCTCCTGAATCATTCTTCCATGGCCTGCAGAATCGATCAGTTTCTTTATTCTCTCCAAAAAATTCTCCACTCTGGCGGAAAGCCTGTGCGGATATTCATCCAGACTGATATGTTCCGGATCATCCAGAGCAGATTCTATAAAAGCAATCTCATAGAGTATTTCTTCTCTGAGTTTTTTTATTTTATCAAAAATTTCTCCTCTTAACTGACGGAGAGAATTTTTGGCCGCCAGCTCATTTCCGGAACGGATCATATCCATTACCGCTTCCGCCCTGGTAAGATCGATTCTCCCATTTAAAAAAGCGCGTTTTGTAAATTCTCCGGGCTGCGCCAGCCTCGCTCCCGCTTCCAGAACAATTTCCAATATACGGTTCATGATATATATGCCGCCGTGACAATTGATTTCCACAATATTTTCAGCCGTATAACTTTTGGGCTTTTTAAAAACCGATACCATTACTTCATCCACAATATCTTCTTTTGAAGTTCCCTCCACGATATAACCATAGTGAATCGTATGGCTTTCCGCATCTCTCAGCTTTTTGTGTCCCCCTTTAGAAAGATACACTTTATCTGCAATTTCAATGGCATCCTCGCCGCTGATTCTAATAATTCCAATACCGGAATCCGTCATACCCGTGGCAATTGCCGCAATCGTATCCATTTCCATATACGACACCCCATATCATCTAAATCAACTTGTTGATTTTTTTAACTTGTTGATTTTTTTAACTGGTTGATTTTTTTCAACCGGTTGAATTTTTATTTTATAATAAAATTCAACGTACAAAGCAGCTTTCTCTGATTATACTCCAAAAAGCGCCCTGTACGTTAAATTTTTCTAAAAATAGTTATGTCAGTTTCATTAAAACCTTAATATTTCTTTTCGCCCTTTTCTCTTTTCAGAGTGACTACAACTCTTCTGAAAGGTTCATCCCCTTCGCTGTGAGTAGTAACATATTTGTCATTCTGCAGAGCCGAATGAATAATGCGCCTCTCATAAGGATTCATAGGCTCAAGCGCTACCGGACGTTTC
>JAAVAG010000220.1 GCA_014804185.1 Lachnospiraceae bacterium | reverse complement strand
TTCAAAATTTTTTCAAGTTTTTGCTTCTTCCCCAGTCTTTATTTAATAGATCAGCTTTTTATCATGGCTGTTCCTTTGTTCTTTGACAACTGAAGAACATGCACCATCATGTATATGGGTTCTGGTGGGTGGCTCCAGCTCTTGGTCTGTCATCCGTCCGGATTGAATTGCACACAGTGCAGCCAGGCAACGCGGCCGGGAAGGGCGCAGGAGACGGTGATGGTAGGTATGTGTAGATTACTTATCAACTTTTAATGAGGTTTATTATGAACAAAACAAAGAATGATTTATCACAATATAATGACTTTCGCAAATATTCTGTCGAAGAAATATCACAAATGCTGGGGATAGGGAAAACAAAAACTAGAGAATTATTACAGAGCAAACTTCTCCCAGTGGCCAAAATAGGGCGTGATTATTTTACATCAAAAACTGCCATCCAAGAATTTTTAGCGAAAAATATTGGAAAAGAACTATATTTTTAATTAGCAAATTACATTGTCAAACCATTTTCCTTGTAATATAATGCTTATACAACTTACTGCTTCCATTCGCAATAAGGGTAAAGTTCTTTTCTACAGAAAGGAGCGTATAGCTATGGCGAATGAAACAGCAACAAAACCTCGGCGCAGCAAAGGTGACGGTACAATATTCAAAAATAACAAAGGAAGGTGGATAGCTCGATACAACAGAAAGGGAATGCCTCCCAAAGAATTCTCCGGCAAAACAAAGGCGGAGGTCAAGGCAAAACTGGATGAATACAAATTTTTGGTGCAATCTGGGGAAGCAGTTAGCTTAAAACTCACAGTGGAACAATATTCTATCAAGTTTCTGCATTATAAGAGCCAGCAGGTTATGCGAAAGAATCTGAAGCAGACTGCATATGACCGCACAGAGTCCATTTTTGAATGTCATATCAGGCCACATTCCATATCCAGGATTCTGATGTGCAATCTTAAGGCCTCAGATATTCAGGGACTGCTTGACGGGATGCAGTCAAACTACAGTTATTCCACAATCAGAAAAGTGTATCTTTTTTTGCACTCTATGATTAAATACGGCAAAACGGAAAAGGATCTTCCTAAGACTTATGATCCATTTCTTACCGTTGAAATGCCCGATGAATCAGCAGTGGGAGTAAAAACGAAGCAAATTCAGATCATACCAGAGGATTCTATTGAACTGATTAAAGACGTGGCTCTTTCCTATACGCCTGATGGGACACTGAATTATCGCTATGGACCTGCACTTGTATTTGTTTTGAATACCGGACTAAGGGAAGGTGAACTTTTAGCTCTTTCTAAGAACGGAATTCAACAGGATGCAGAAGGCCGAAAAAGTATCCATATTTCTGAGACTGTCAGCAACGTGAAAAATAGGGATAAACGCATTTCAAAACATTACACCCAAATTATCACGCCGCCAAAGTATCCTCGAAGCAACAGGGTAATCCCTCTAAATCAGGAAGCCTTGAAATGCCTGAACATTATGTTGGACACTTATGGCCAGCATCAAATCAGGGATGACTTGATTGTCTGCACCAGTACAGGCAATTTCCCTACCAGCCGAAATATACAGGAAACTCTTGATAGAATTTTACGAAAATGCGGACTGCCTCATTATGGCACTCATTCACTGAGACACACCTTTGCAACAAGACTACTTAGTAAAACATCAAGTCATCAGGATATAAAGGCAGTGGCCGAACTGCTGGGGGATGACTACAAGGTCGTTATTAAGACCTATCTTCATACGGATACCAGTGGAAAACATGATTTAGTAGACCAATTATAAGACCTATGCCCTTCCACTTGCTTACCACCTTATGAAAAGATTTTATTCGGTTTTGAACGGTCTAAAACGGTGCTTGTAAAAAAATGGAATTTTGAAAAAATAATAAAAAAAAGAACGGAGGCTTAGGTCTAAAAGGACAATATAAGAAAAAGTGGGTAATAAAAAACCCCGATTTTTCGGGGATTTTGAGAGGCGCAGACCGGATTTGAACCGGTGCGTACTGGTGTTGCAGACCATTGCCTTACCGCTTGGCTACTGCGCCATTTAACACATTTTATTCAGTTTTTTATAGGTGACGTAGATGTTGCAGACCCACGCCTTACCACTTGGCTACTGCGCCGCATCTTTGCACGAGACCATTCAGATGACCTCGCGCAAATTATCTTATCATACTCAGGAAGATTTGGCAAGAGGGTTTTTTCGTTTCTTTCAAAAAGTCATCTCCGCAATCTCCTCAAGGGGTATCCTCATCCTCCTCCAGTTCCATCCGATCCCCGGCCAGACGTCCCGCCTCCCGGATGACATCCTCATAACCTTTCAGGGCGGCGAAAGGGGAAAATTGAGCCGCCCGGGCGGAAATGGGCATCTGGGGATGAGAGCGGGAAACATGGTGCGGAAGTTCCATCATATCCTCATATTTATTCATGCCTTATGTCCTCCGATCTGCCGGTTTCGCTCCACTGTCATAGCCCCATCCTCCAGGTTCATCCCTTTCAGAATCGCGTTTTTCCCAAATTTCTTTTTGATGTGAAGCATAGCCTCCTGCATTTTCCGCTCCCGCTCAAGCGCAGCTTCCTGAGCCTGCCTCTGTTTCTGCAGCGCCTCATAATCTGTAAAAAAATTCAGCTGTTCATATGCACTCTCCTGCTCTGTCGTGCCCTCCTCAGCCACATGATTTGCCGTGACCGTGACCCGCCTGACCAGCAGATTTTCGTCCACAATCCTGTCGTACAGTTCCATCGCCGCATCTGTCAGCATCTTTGCGGAAGAAGTGTATCTCTCTATATTGGCGCTGCCATGCGCATGCTTCGGAACCTTGCGTCCATAATGATCAGTGGTGACCGGTCCTTTGTATTGTTTTCTGATCTCGGGATCCGCAAGATTTTCTATGTCATATCCGATATCCAGGACAATCTGGTTTGTCACTAACCGTTTGTCCAGCAGATCCAGAGCCAGTAGATCCGTCATCTCCCGAACGATCAGCCTGCCCTTTTCAAAACTGTACGGGCATCTGAGCACCTGACCTGAACTAAGACTGCTGCTCTCCGGTTTGTAAGCCTTTACATCCGCGATGGTACACGGCTCCCACCCCCAGGCATGATCGATGAGCAGTTCCGCATTGACACCGAACAGTCTGTAAAGCAGATCCTCGTTGTAATAATCGCCCGGTTTTCCCAGACTGCACCTGGCGATATCTCCCATGGTAAACAGTCCGTTCTCCTCCAGTTTCGCCGCATAGCCCCTGCCCACGCGCCAGAAATCTGTAAGCGGGCGATGCCCCCACAGGCGCTCACGATACTTTCTCTCGTCCAGCAGCGCGATCCGCACGCCGTCCTCGTCCGCCTCCACATGCTTGGCCTCTATGTCCATTGCCACCTTGCACAGATACAGATTTGTACCGATCCCTGCAGCAGCGGTAATTCCTGTTTCCCGCAGCACTTCCTGTATCATTTTCTTCGCCAGTTCCCGCGGGGAAACCCGGTAAACCTCCAGATATCCGGTGACATCCATAAAAACTTCGTCTATGGAATAGACATGGATATCCTCGGGCGCTATATATTTCAGATAAATATCATAGATTCTTTTGCTGTACTCCATGTAAAGAGCCATTCGCGGAGAAGCGGTGATATAGGAAATCGAAAGCTCCGGGGACTCTTTCAGCCTGGTGCTGTCATAAGATTCCCCGGTAAATTTTCTCCCCGGCGCACCGCTCCGGCGCCAGGCATTTGCCTCTCTGACTTTCTGTACCACTTCAAACAGTCTTGCGCGCCCCGGAATGCCATACTCTTTCAGAGAAGGCGAGACCGCCAGACAGATGGTTTTTTCTGTCCTGCTGCTGTCCGCCACCACAAGATTTACCGTCAGAGGGTCCAGTCCCCGCTCCACGCATTCCACAGAGGCGTAAAAAGATTTCAAATCGATTGCAATATAAACATGGTCTTTCCCGGTCATCTGCACGTCTTCATCACCCCGCCCGTCCCGTGCCTATCATTTTCCCCAGCTGCTCCACAATACCGGCGCTGCCGCCTACAGAGATCTCCCCCACTTTCTCGCATATTCTCTCCAGGTACTCCAGTTCCTTCAGCTTGTAGAGTGTCTGGTTCTCTTCCATCAGTTTTGCCGTGTTGAGCAGCGACCTGGTGGAGGCCACCTCCTCTCTCCTGGAGATCACATTTGCCTGTGCGGTCTTTTCCGCCACCAGCACGGAATTCATAATCTCTCTGATCTCGCCGGGCAATATGATATCCTTGATTCCGGCAGTCAGAAAGTTTACGCAGAACATTCCCTCCCGCTCTTTCAGTGTCTGGTAAATTTCTCCGGAAATCTGCTCTTTTGCCTCCAGTATTTCATCCAGCTTGTAATTTCCCACGATCTCCCTGATGGCAAGCTGTACCGCCGAATACAGTTGTCCCTTTATATCCGAAACCGTAGCGGCAAATTCCACAGCATCCCTGATCTTATACAGGCAGGCGACATTCATCCGGATGCCGATCTTATCCCTGGTCAGAATTTCCTGCCCTACGATATCGATCTGCTTCTGTCTCATATCCAGCACCACATATGTGACATTCTGCGCATAATTCCAGAAACGGTATACCCCTCTGGAAAGCTGCTTCTGCAGCACATTATCGTAGTATACCAGTCCGGTTTCCCCCTCCCCTACCTGTACTTCCGTATAAAAGCTTTTGGGAAGCAGGGCGAGCATCTGCCTTGACACCTCAGGCCCCATCTCTGCCTGCTCCATGGACACGGTCTTTACCTCATAACGGTCAAACACATTCCAGAACGTGTACTCTTTCCGCCCTGCAAAACAGGACAGTTTTCCGTTTATGTAGATGAATCCCGCCTGGCCGTCCGGAATCTCCACATGCAAAACGGCTTCTTGGAATGCGCGGTCTTTTACAAGTATCTGATAGGGAACTCCCGTATATGTCAGTTCCCCTGACATCTCCTCCGTCTCCACCGTATATCCCAGTGTTTTGGAATAACGATAGTTCCCCGCCTGAATCATCTTCTGAAATACTCCATGCTTCAACACAAATCCTGCCTGATTATCTTTAATCATATACTTCATATTGATTTTCCTCCTAATCTCTCCTGTCTTCTCCGACCTGATGCGGAAGTCCGGTTGAGCAGATGTCCGGGAGAAAGGGCCGCCGTGCGTCTGCGGATCATCCCTGCATGCAGACGGACGATCTGTTTTTCAGGCGGCTGTTTCTCCTTTTCCCCTGCGGTATCCCCGGACTTCAGGCGCCTGGCCGGACTGCTTCCCATCCGAATGGGTTACCCCGCCGGATAGCCTATCCGAATGCGGAACGCGTCTAAAACCGGGATAAAACATTGTTTGTAGCGGATTCGAACCGCGGACTTTACGGGTCCTGCCATGATGTTGTGTACTCTACCGCTGAGCTACCGTTTGCACGGGAGGGATTCGAACCCTCGACACCACAATTCTTTTTAATCTTAATCCCATATTAAGATTGTGAAATATTTATAGTATGGTTTTGCCATGGTATACCTGACAGCACGCTGCAGGCACCGCCGGGCAGGAGATCATTCTCCGATACCCAGGCTCAATAAATTATTTCCGAATATAAAGTTTATCCTTTCACCACGCCCACCGTCTTCAGTTTCCTGATGGGCGTAACCAGATCCGTCTGCTGTGCCATAACCTGATTGATGTCTTTATAGGCAAAGCGGCATTCCTCAGCCACGTCATTTTTCCTGCGTTTTCCCAGCACAACGTTCTGTTCTTTCAGATCCGTCATCACTTTCTCCACGGAAAATGCCTGCATCGCCCCGGTCCTGGAATAACTCCGGCCTGCACCGTGAGAACAGCTGCAGAAAGACTCCCTGCTTCCCTTACCTTCCACCACATAGCTGGCTGCTCCCATAGCGCCCGGAATTACGGCTTTTTCTCCCTCCCGCACTCTGACTGCTCCTTTGCGGTGCACCCAGACATTGGCGTCATAATGGTTCTCCAGCGCCGCGTAATTGTGATGGCAGTTGATCTCCTCGCCAAATTCCACGGTCACTCCCGCATGTTTCTCAATCAGTTGCGCCACGATGGCGCAGGTCTTACTCAGCATATGGGCGCGGTTCTCAAAGGCATAATCCATAGCCAGCTTCATCCAGTTGATATACTGCCGTCCCTGCGCACAGTCCACCGGCAGAAACGCCAGACGATACTCGTCTTTTACCGCGCTGTACCATCTCCGGTTCAGTTCTCTGGCCTGCTCATGAAAATAATCACAGATCGCTTTTCCCAGATGACGGCTTCCCGAATGAAGCATGATACACAGATAACCGTCCTGATCTTCCTGGAGTTCAATAAAGTGGTTTCCGCCGCCCAGGCTTCCCACCTGGTAATAGCCGTCTTCGATCAGGGGCATCAGTTCCGGATTCTCTTCATACTTCTCCATTTCCCCTCTCGCGCGGTCAAGTACCTTTGACTCCTGAGGCTCTTTGTATCTCTCCTGATTTAACGGAATCGCTCTCATAATATTGCCAATCATCGCCTGGATCAGCGTTCCGTTTCCTGTCTGAATTTCACGGACATCATCCATACGGATATTGGTGGGAATAAAATCCATTCCACAGCCGATATCCACGCCAACCGCGTTTGGAATGACCACATCCTTTGCGGCGATTACGCCGCCGATAGGCATTCCCTTTCCCGCGTGGGTATCCGGCATCAGGCACACCCACTTGTGGAGAAAGGGCAGCTGCGACAGATGATAGGCCTGCTCCAAACAGTTTTCCTCCATCTGACTTTCTCCCTCCAGCCATATCTTTACCGGAAATTTCGTATTTTCATTATACAGTACAAACATCTCATCCCCACCCTTTCTCTTTGTCTCTGATCTCTTGTTGATAATGCTATTATATTCAATATCTTCCGGACCATCATTTCAAAAAAGTTGCGAACTCTCTCCCCTGCGTTTTTATTTACAGAACTATGGTAAAAAAGCTTATACCATGGTATCTGTAATCATGTTATAATTTCTTCATATCATGGATTTCACCGATGCGCATGTCGGCCAAATAAACAGGAGAGGACAGGATATGTCGGATTTTCAGGAACTGATCAGAAGTTTTCCAAAGACACGGGAATATGTCCGGGACTTTTTTGTCTACGGATTCAAAACCAGAAATGAGTTTAAAGAAAAAAGCCCCCGGACCTACGACAACGAGCGCCGGAGACTGGAAAGCTGGCTGGCCCCCTATATCCAAAAGGACTATGTCTCAGGGGGCGCCAATATCTCCCTGGCCATAGACAGCAATCTTCTGGATACCAATCCTCTGTTTCAGGTGTGGAAGACAAAAAGCTTTACAGACAATGACATTGTGCTCCATTTCCTGCTGCTGGATCTTCTGCAGGACGGCCACGCCCGCACCGTGGAGGAAATCGCCGACGGCCTGCTGTCAGAATACGAAGTCTTGTTTGATGTTCAGACCGTGCGCCGAAAATGTAATACCTACGAAAAAGAGGGCCTGCTGGCCAGAGAGAAAATCGGAAAAAAGGCTGTTTTTTCCCTGGACACCTCCCTTGCCCTGTGGCTGCAATCCCACGAGAACATGCTGGACGCCCTCTCCTTTTATCAGATGGCCGGTATTTTCGGAATCGTCGGAAATGTGCTGTCCGGTCAGCTGGATCATCAGAACCATACCTTCCGCGTCAAACACAGTTTCTTTGTCCACACGCTGGAGGACGAAATTCTGTACGCGCTTTTAGATGCCATGCGCCAAAAGCAAGCAGTACGGCTGGAGACAAAAAGTACCCGGAATGAGACGATAAATACCGCCTGCTGCATTCCCCTGCAAATATTTATCAGCACCAGAAGCGGACGACGCTTTCTGTGCGGATATGTCGCCAAAAGCCGACGTTTTACCTGTTTCCGCCTGGACGGTATCCGACAGGTGTCAGTCACAAAATGGCCGGGTTCCCCCGGCGCTGAAGCGGAACATGACGGTAAGGCGGGGTATGACGATAGGGCAGGGCATGACAGTAAAACGGAATACGATGATCTGCTGGCCCGCCTTATGCGCAACCGAAAATATCTCTGGGGAGTTTCCTTTCAGGGTCCGGAAAAGCGCCACCTTGACACGCTTTCCATGACCGTGCAGATCGAGGAGCCCGGAGAACTATATATCGTTGACCGCCTGAAGCGCGAGGGCAGAGGCGGCAGCGTCACCAAAATGGCTCCCGGCATTTATCTGTATGAGACTGAAGTGTTTGACTGCAATGAAATGCTGCCCTGGATCCGCACTTTCACAGGCCGGATTTTGTCGTTGAAATGTAGCGCCAAATCTGTGGAACGCCGCTTTCATCAGGATCTCCAGGCAATGTATCGAATGTATCTGACAGACGGGGAAGAAAATACATAAATTTTGGTAATATGAGACAGGTCCCTGCTGCGGGCACAGAAAATCGAGGAAAAAGCTTATGGAATTGTTTTCAGAAATATATAGCTGCTATTATCAGGTACTGAGACATTTGCTGTCCGGATCAGACGCTGTTACCCTCCGCAGCATGCGCGCTCAAATCTGCCGGGAAGGCTTTGCGGAGAGCCTGCTTGCCATTATTCCCCGGCTGGAAGACGGCTCGTGGAACTTATTTGACCGGGACGGAGAACTGTATGTCTCCAAACTTTCCTCTCCCCTGATCACGCCCGTATCCGCCCTTGAAAAATCCTACCTCAAGGCGCTGCTGACCGATCCGCGCATCGGGCTGTTTCTCGATCCCGGGCAGCTTGAGACGCTGTGCGGCATGCTGGCCGCTGTCCCTCCCCTCTGGAACCCGGAACAGCTTTATTACTATGACCGGTTTGCGGACGGCGACCCGTATACGGACGCCGCGTACCGCCGGAATTTCCGCACGCTGCTCCAGGGGCAGAAAGAAAGCAGGTACGTGGAAATCGACTACAACTCTCCCGCCGGAAACCGCGTGCATCATTACTATGTTCCCGCCCGGCTGGAATATTCCATCAAAAACGACAAATTCCGTCTTCTGGCCCTGAAAGGCTCCGAAAACGGCCGGGGCCGCATGCGCCTGGAAATTCTGAATGTGGCCCGCATGCACAGCGTGCGTCTCACAGACAGGATATTTTCCGCCTGCGCGGATCTGAACGCAATGATTCAAAATTCCTACTACAAGGAACCGCTGCGGATACAGATCAAAGACAAACGCAACGCCCTGGAGCGCGCCATGCTGCATTTTGCCAACTATCAGAAAAATACCACCCGGATAGACGAGGATACCTATGAATGTCTGATCTATTACAATCAGAGCATGGAGACGGAACTTCTCATCGAAGTCATGTCTTTCGGCCCCATGCTCACTGTAATAGGGAATGACAGGTTTCTGTCTCTCCTGAAAGCAAGGCTCAAACGGCAGATGCATCTGGCGGATTTTACGGATACACCCCGATCTCCTTGATCAGAAATTCATTGCCCCGCACCAGATAAGTGTGTTCGCTGCCGCAGTGGGGACAGACCTTTGCATACTGCACGGTAGGATATTCCTGCCTGCAGTCCTCACAAAAGGAAACCGCGTCGATCTGCTCTATCACCAGTTCCGCATCCTCCATGACGGGTTCCTTTTTCCTTGCCCAGTTCCAACAGTCCGTCAGATACTCATGGATGATCCCCGTCACTTCTCCGATCTGCAGTGTCACGGAATCGATCTTCTCCACGGCATTTTCCTCCGCCACCTGCTTTACATCCCGGACAACATAAAACACAACGCCCAACTCATGCATGGCTGTCTCCCACTTTCCTTGTTTCTTCTTGTTTCTTTCTATTTTTATTTCTTCTTATTTTTTCTTGTGCGTCACAATCCTGGCCGCCCGCTTGATCTGGTAAGGAATGATATGCTTAAACTTATCCTCCGCCGTCACCATAGCCGTACATTCCGGCCTGTCGCGATGCAGTGTGATCGCGTCAAACTGACATTTGGTAGTGCAGACGCCGCAGCCGATACATTTGTTTTCGTCCACTACAGTGGCCCCGCAGCCCAGGCAGCGGGCAGTCTCCTTTTTCACCTGCTCCTCCGTCAGTGTCAGATGCGCATCCCGGAAAGATTTCGCAGGCACAGAAGGGTCAACACCCTCTGTCTGGCGGGAAGAATTGTCATAGCTTTCCACCAGAATATTGTCTTTATCCAATTCATTAAATTCCCAATGATTCCGCCCGATGGTCATATGTCCGCCGTGCACATAGCGGTGCAGAGACTCCGCCGCGTAATGTCCTGCCGCAATGGCGTCGATGGCGAATTTGGGTCCTGTATAAACGTCTCCGCCCACAAAGATATCCGGCTGTCCGGTCTGGAAAGTGAGTTTATCCGCCACAATGGCAGGGCCGTTGAACTCCACCTTTTCTCCCTTCAGAAGATCTCCCCACACAGTCCTCTGACCAATGGCAAAAATAACGCGCTCGCATTCTATAGTGACGGTCTCATTCTCGTCATAAGCAGGAGCAAATTTACCCTCCGCATTGAACACGGAAATACACTTCTTGAATACAATTCCGGTTACCTTTCCGTCCTTTGTCAGCACTTCCTTAGGTCCCCAGCCGTTTTGCACCACAACGCCGTCTTCTCTGGCCTCGCGGACCTCCTCCGCGGATGCGGGCATCTCTTTCTCCGACTCCAGGCTGAACAGGGTCACCGCCCCGGCTCCGCTGCGGATGCTTACCCGCGCCGCGTCGATTGCTACATTACCGCCGCCCACCACTACGGTTTTCCCCGCAAAAGAGGTATTGCCCGTATTGGCGTCATGCAGATACTCGATAGCGGTCATAGTTCCATCCGCATCGTCCCCCGCTACGCCCGGACGTCTGCCCGCGCTGCAGCCGATAGCGATGTAGAACGCCTTATACCCCTGATGACGCAGTTCGCTCAGCGTCACGTCCTTGCCGACCTCTACGCCGGTTTTGATTTCCACACCCATCTCCCGAATGACATCGATCTCCGCCTCGATCACATCTTTTTCCAGTTTATAGGAGGGAATTCCGTAGTGGAGCATTCCGCCCGCTTTTTCATTTTTCTCAAACACAGTGGGGTGATAGCCCTTTTCCGCCAGATAGAAAGCGGCGCTCAGTCCGGCCGGTCCGCCTCCGATAATGGCGATCTTCTCCGGAAAATGATCCATGTGAATGCTGGCGGGAATCACCACCGGCGGAATATATCTTGTCTCCGCTTTCAGATCCTGCTCCGCAATAAACTTCTTTACCGCGTCGATGGCAACCGCCTCATCGATGGTTCCCCTGGTGCAGGCATCCTCACAGCGCCTGTTGCAGATACGCCCGCAGACTGCCGGGAACGGATTCTGCTTTTTGATCAGCGCAAGCGCCTCTGTGTATTTTCCCTGAGAAGCCTTTTTCAGGTATCCCTGAACCGCAATGTGCGCAGGGCAGGCTGTCTTACAGGGTGATGTACCGGTTTTATGGCTGTTGATTCTGTTGTTGTCGCGATAATCAGGATCCCACTTATCCTTGGTCCATTTTACGGAATCAGGCAGCTCCTGTTTCGGATACTCCACCTCTTTGCCGTCCTTGGTGCAAAGTTTCTGCCCAAGCTTTACCGCGCCGGCAGGGCAATACTCCACACACCGTCCGCAGGCCACGCATTTTTCTTTGTCCACATGCGCCACATAGGCGGAACGGGACATGTTGGGCGTATTGAAAAGCTGCGAGGTGCGCAGGGCGTTACAGATATTCACATTGCAGTTGCAGATACCAAAAATCTTGTTTTCCCCGTCAATATTGGTGGTCTGGTGTACGAAGCCGTTTTCTTCCGCCCTCTGCAGGATTGCCATGGCCTCGTCATAGGTGATATCATGGCCTTTTCCCGTCTCCCGGCAGTAATCGGCAAAGTCACCCACGCCGATGCACCAGCCGTAATCGTCATCCGCCACGCCTTCTCCCAGCACTTTACGGGATGCACGGCAGGAGCATCTGCCCACCCCGATATGCCCCTCATATTTTTTCAGCCAGTAGGAAATATGCTCCAGATCCACCGACTGGTTTTCCATGGAGATGGCCTTTTCCACCGGAATCACGTGCATACCGATTCCCGCACCTCCGGGAGGCACCATCTGCGTGATTCCCGCCAGCGGAATATATGTCATACGCTCAAAGAAAGACGCCACATCCGGATGATCCCGCAGTCTGGGATTACTCCCGTCCGGCAGTTCCTCCATATTGAAAAGTTCCGCAGAGCCGGGCACGAACATGGGCAGAATGTACCTGCGTTCCGTCTGCTCATGGGTGCGCCCGTTGTGGTCATAGTGATACCCGTAATCATACTCCAGAAGACCGATGTAACTCATCTCATCCAGAAGCTTCTGGAACTTTTCCTCGCCGTCCTTGTCAATCTTATTTAACTTGCACATCTCGGCAAAAGTATAGGGTGTTCTCTTTTTCATGGCCAGCCCTACCTCCGCCATCTCCTCGGTAATGATCTCCGCAAGTCCCCAATACTCCGGATCCTCCACCTTCACTCCGCCGATCATATGCGCCGCCACATCCGTGATTTTCTTGCCCAGAGCAATGATCTTTTTGCTGGGCTGGCTGTCATGCTTATGCCGTGCGGGCCATCTGTTGTACTGCTCCATGTCAAATGCCATCTTCTCTTCTCCTCCTTATCCTTTTTCTTATATTTTACCTGTTTCTCATCTGGCAAAATGCAGTTCCCGCAGCCCCTCCACCTCGTCGCAGACCTTCTGCAGACCACAGGCGCCGCAGTCCATCACCGCGCTCTTCAGAATATGGTCAATAGTCCGGGTAATGCGTTCTGCCTCCGCCGCGCAGCGCTCCAACGCCTTATAGTCATACTCCTGCTCTGTCACATAACAGATATGCGCCGCCTCCACGGAAACATTCCTGTGAAAAGCCGAAATCATCCTGTTTCCTGTCTTAGCAAAATTCAATCCCTTTTGCAGAGCCTGCCTGCCGATCCGGACGGTTTCTTTCTGTCTGGAGGCGGACACGCGCATCATGAATCCCTCAGGATAAAAATGATACCTGGTATACTCCAGGGCGCGGACGGCGCCATACAGAGCCTGTCCCTCTCCCAGCGTATCCCCGGCCACCCGCACCAGGGCTATCCGCGCATAGGGCACATCCCCTTGGATCTCCGGCAGATCCCGGCCTATTAAAGCGACCGCATCTCCAGGGACAAGCGTCTTATCTGCCGTGATGAGAGTGCATCCGATTGCCGGAAGTCCCTCTCCCCCCAGTTCGTAAGCCATATCGCTTCTCAGGATCATGCTCCGATCGGAAACCTCGGGCCACCCGGTCTCGCCCAGCGGCAGTTCCCGGCTCCCCTCCGCTTTCAGAAGCGTCTGCACTTTTTGAATGGTTTCATCATACAGTTTCATATTGGTTATAAATGCTTATCCCTTTTTACCTTATCATAATGTTTCTCAAACAGCGGCGCCAGTTTAGCCATCAGCTTCATATCCAGGTTAAAGAAATACACGAGAAAGGTTAATATAAACAGACCCACGATAACTGCCGCCGCAATGGCGATCACATACAGTATGATTTGTATCATTTCCCTCCCCCTTTCTGTCTTGCATATTCCGCCGCTCCCAGAGCCCCCATCAGCTGCGGATCAATGGAAAGTTCGATTACTTTCAGTTTCAAAACTTTCTCAATCGCTTCTTTCAGCCCCTCATTTTTGGCGCATCCGCCGGTGAGCGTGACCTGCTCCACGGCTCCCGCCTTTTTGGACATCACAAAACATCTCTTGGCAACAGATAATTCTATTCCCGCGGCAATCTCCTCCATGGGCTTGCCCTCCCCCACCAGGGATATCACTTCAGACTCCGCAAAAACAGTGCACTGGGATGTGATGGGAATCACATTTTTGGCTTTCAGAGACAGCTTGGAAAATTCCGAAAGTTCCATTTCAAACGCTCTGGCCATGGCCTCAAAGAACCGCCCTGTCCCCGCGGCGCATCTGTCGTTCATGGCAAAGTTCAACACAGTCCCGTCCGTGTCAACCGATATGCCCTTGACATCCTGCCCGCCGATATCGATAATGGCCTTTACGCTTGGATCCGCCACATGAACGCCCATGGCGTGACAGCTGATCTCCGAAATATTTTCGTCCGCAAAAGGAACCTTATTCCGCCCATATCCGGTTCCCACCAGATACGCCAGTTCTTCCGCGCTGTGCAGATCCGGAATCTGCTCCACAGCCTGCTTCAGGGCATCCTCCGCGCTGAGCACGGAGTTGATCCGGCTGCGCAGAGTGACATTTGCCGCCATCTTTCCATTTTCATCAATAATCACACACTTTGTATAAGTACTACCGGAATCACATCCGCCGTAATATTTCATGTTAATAACCATGCCTTTCCACACTATTCTCCTGTTCAAATGCCGTTTTTCATACTCCCCTACCAGGAATGCTCGTCGGAGATCACCTCCAGGGTCGGGTCAAGCGGTTCCTCCCGGAACACCGTGCGCATATAGCGGTTGACCTGATCCCGGATCTCCTGTCTGGAGATCACCCTGGGATCAAAGAGATCGTGATCCACCCAGATCAGATGAATCCCTTTTTCCCTTGCTTTCTCCTCAAACTGCCCGTGCATGCCGTCCAGGGCCTTGCAGCTGATATGCTCCCACAGAATCACGGTGTCCGCGCGGAATTCCTCGCAGAACTCCCACAATTCGTCCAGCAAAACCTTGTATCCGCCGTGCGTCCGGTTGCGCATGATCATATTCTCGGTAAGCCAGGCCATATCATAAATCGCCTGCTCTTTGTCGTCCTCCGAGAGCACCTTGGTAGATACCATGGAGAGCATATCGGTGAGAGGCAGAATGCCCCAGCAGTTCTGCAGCCAGATCAGGAAGTCAAAGTAAAAATGAGACTGCACCCCCCAGATAATCGCGCGGTGCCGGTATTCCTTTACCACCATGGTCTTCTTCTGATAGGCCTTTTCCGCAATGGCGGATATCTTCCGGTCAGCTTCCACAAACTCCTGCATCTTGCCGCAGATCGCCATATAGTTGGTTTCCGTGTAGAGCGCCAGATTGGAGCCGAATACCTGCGGATAGTCCGTCTTGTTCATTTCCAGCCATTCCATCCGGTGACGGGTGGATTCATTGACACGCTTCGCGCACGTAAAATAGTAATCCCAGTCCCATTTTTCACCGGTATGCTCCTCTATAAAACGGATGGCGTTGCGGATCTCCTGCGCCGCATATTCCTGCACGTCCTCCTGCCTGTGGCGCAGCGGCGCCGCAAGCTGAAAACAGGGAATGCCGTCCTCCAACTCCAGGCGCTTGGATATGACCCCGTTCCCCATCAGGGAACCGTCGCAGGTCGTGTTGCACTGGATTGCACATGCTCCCAGCACTGGAAAATCATCATCGATGGACACACCCGCCTCCGCTTCAGGCATGGGACATACATCCCCCGGAAGTCCGAACTCCTGTGCCACGTCAATATAGTGACATGCTGCATACTGATTCAGGAGCACGGAGACATAAACCGACGGTGTCTCACGGCTGAGTCCTTTCAGATTCGGAAAGCCCATCAATACCGCCGTCATTTCATTTTCGTCCACCAGTACGACCTTATCGGAGAATTTTTTATTGTTCCCGATCCTCCGATCCCCTTTAAACAGGTTATCCAGCAGTTTCGCCACATCCTCCATGACCAGATCAAACTCCGTGTGGGCGATACGAAGCTGCGGTCCCCGCAGTCCCTGCGTGTGTCTGTCCACCATCATCGGCGCCGCGAGATAATTGCTCATCCAGCGGTAACGGAAAAATGCCTTGATATTTCTGGGCTTCACAATAAATTTCGTCAAAATTCCCATAATATGAAGCCAGCGCACATAGTCATAGAGCGTATCCCTCACGCCGCGCCACTCCCGGCGCTTTCTCACTTTTCCCTTTGTATAGAAGTCGCCCAGCCGTTCGCTTCCCACTTGCTTTCCCACTATCTGCCACCTCCCTGGATCTTCTTCAGTTCCACACTCTCCATAAATGCCTGCACACGGGTGCGCAGCTGACCGGAATTGCCCGTGGCATAGGGACGGTCTATGGACAGGACTGGATAATGGTAATCCTCCCGCAGGACATGCGTCCCCACTGTGCGCTCGTATGCCCAGGGATCACAGAATTTGATCTGCTGATAGATAATTCCGTCCGCCAGGTATTCTTTTGCCAGCTGATCCACGTACCTGCGCCTCTCCTGAATCTTGTCCTGATTCATATATCTGGGACACTGACCCCGGTACATATACTGGCGGCAGATCTGCGTCACCGCATCTTCCTCTTCCGTCAGTTCTATTTTATCCCGTCCGGGAAATGAGCCATAGCAAAAACGATCTGCGCAGACATATGCCCCGCAGTCCTCGATCAGCCTCACCACATCCACATCGTCCACCTCGGAGCCGACCAGCACCACTCTTGCCCGATAGGGATTTCTGGCATCCGGCTCTCTGCTCTGCAGTTCCTCCAGCGTCTCCTCCAGACGCTCCGCCAGCAGATACTTGGGAGCCGCGTAGGTCGCCATGGTGATCATGTGAAACTCATATCCGGTGATCCTGGGATTTTCCTCCTTGCGGAACTCTCCGATCCGGCGGATCAGGTCACAGATATGGTTGTGCTCCTCCACGGCCTTTCGGATGGCCCCATCGGAAATATCAATGCCGAACTTCTCTTTCAGCGGCTGCAGAATATGATTCGTGCACTGCAGGGTGTAGAGATTCAGTCCGTTGTCGTCCGCTTTCATGGGAATCTCCAAATATTCATAAAAGAAATGCTCTTTCGGCATGGTCTTTAAAAGTTCCATGTTTTCGGCGCAGCGGTTCAGCATGGAGCAGCCGTCCGGCACGATCAGACAGTCCGTAAAATTGTATCCGCCCTCCATGGCCCGCTCCAGTAGCGCCCTTGTGTATTCGCACAGAAAACTGGTCAGATAATAAGTCGCCATCTCGATGGAACCGGTGCGCGGCGCCCGCAGACGCACGGAAAAGGTTCCCGGCAGGTTCAGCAGCGGCTCCGGAATATTCTCGCAGACAGTGGCGACACATTTTTTTCCTTCCGCCTGCGCCTGGCGAACCAGTTCATTGTTCGCATCCTCCAAAAGTTTTTCAAAATAATATAAATGTTTTAAATCTTTCATCTTGGCCCCCCTGCTCTTTCTACTCGACCATACCGATCTCCCGCATGGCCTGCCTCGTCCCACGGACAATCGCCGCGTCTTCCGGCAGATAAAACACATTCTCCCCTTTGAGGTCAAATTCGGCCAGTGAAGCGTCCGACGGAATATAGGCAAGCACAGGAATATCCCCTGTATCTATAAAATCTTTCACATCCATGGACGGCAGACGGTTTGCAATAACCCCGATCCGCTCATACATCACCAGTTCATCCGCCACTTTGCGGATGGTCCGGATGACCTGGGTTCCCTTTTTGCTGGAATCCGTGATCAGAAGCAGATGCGTGACTTTCTCCATCACCCGTCTGTTGATCTGCTCGATACCCGCCTCCCCGTCGATCACCACATAATCAAAGTTTTCGGACAAAATACTGATCACTTCTTTCAGATATGAATTGATCTTACAGTAACAGCCCGCGGACTCCGGTCTCCCGATGGCGATGAAACTAAACCCATCCGCTTCCACCAGTGCGTCAAAAATGCGGTATCTGGCCTCTCCCAACAGTTCAATGGCGCTTTTACTGTCACCGTCCTCCGCCGCGGCCACGACAGCCTTGCGGATGTCATCCACCGTAGTGGATACTTCTATCCCAAGCGCGGTGGACAACCCCACGGCGGGATCCGCATCGATGGCAAGAATCCGTTTTCCCGGGTATGTTTCCACCAGAATACGGACAAGTGTGGCTGCAATCGATGTCTTTCCCACACCGCCTTTGCCTGCTACCGCCAGAATCTTTGATTTCTCCCGTTCCATAACTTTCTGTATCCTTTTCTTTCTCTTTCGCTTCGCGCTGTCCTTTCCCATCTTCTGCAGGGCCAGCCCGGCTTATGCCCTCCAGGCCCGCGCCTGTTCCACGATCCAATCCGCCAGCTCCCCGATTCCCTCCCCGGTCTTCGCGGAGATATAGAGAATCTCTATATCGGGATTGCGGCGTTTCGCATATTCCTCCACCTTTTTCCTGTCAAAATCAAAGTAAGGCAGAACATCCGTCTTATTGACCACCAGCAGATCACACTTTTCATACATCAGCGGATATTTCAGCGGTTTATCGTCCCCCTCCGGCACCGAGAGAATCGTCATATTTTTCACCGCGCCGGTGTCAAACTCCGCAGGACATACCAGATTTCCCACATTTTCCAGCACGATCAGTTCCGCGTCCTCCATGCCAAACTCATACAGTCCCTGCCGGGTCATATCCGCATCCAGATGGCACATCCCACCCGTATGGATTTGGATGGATTTCACGCCTGCCTCTGCCATCTTTTCCGCATCCACGGCGGAATCAATGTCTGCCTCCATCACGCCCATCTTGATCCGTCCCTCCAACGCACGGGCAAGCGCAAGCAGCGTTGTCGTCTTTCCTGATCCGGGTGAGGACATCAGATTCAGCAGAAAAACTCTCTTTTCTTTCAGTTCCGCCCGCAGTCTCTCCGCATCCTTATCGTTATTCTCAAAAATACTTCTTTTCACTTCGATTATCCGCACATCTTTTTCCATATTTTCAACCATATTCCTTTCAGAATCCGTCGCATATATGCGCACTATATATCTATATTCCGACACATTTCCTCTCTTGTAAATTGACAGATTGCCCAAAAAAATGACAAATATTTTATCTGGTCCTGGTCTGACCAGTTTTTATTGACGATCCAGCGTCCAGCGTGATATATTTATTTATAGGGAAAGCTGATTCAGACCTGCGCCAACTGGGCCA
>JAAVAG010000219.1 GCA_014804185.1 Lachnospiraceae bacterium | reverse complement strand
GCCGTTTATCGTCACCGGGATGATTCTGTGGTTCTGTCTGGCGGGATGGTTCACCCTGCCCGCATATCCCTCGTTCTCCCAACAGAGCAGGCATTTGGGATACCCGGACTGTTTTGCGTTCTTTGCCGCGGCGATGGCCTTGGGATCTTTCTCCGGCTTGGAGAGATTGATGGTGATATCCAGATCTCCGTAAGGCGTCTCCGCCACCCATTTCATATCCTTCGCGATGCGGTAACGACGGATATAGTCGGAATCCTGGCTGAATTTATAATAATAGTCGGTGGCCGCCCTGGGAGACTGTTCCCGATAAATCTCCCGGAATTTGCGGATCACCTGGCTGGGACGCGGCATCAGCAGCCCCATAATTTTGGTATCGAACAAATCCCTGTATACAATACTGCTTTCCGTCATAATGCCCTGGCTGCAGGCGTAATCCACCAGTCGGCCCAGCGTCCTCTCCAGATCGAATGCCTCCCCGCAGGCGCACTGTCCGGGCTCCTCCCCGCAGCCGCAGGACCCGGAATCTTCCCCGCAGCCGCATGAAGTTTCACATTCGCATGGCCCGGGCTTCTCCTCCGCCTCCGCGCTGTCCAGACCAAACAGTTCCAGCAGGCGGTTCACCGTGTAAATCTCATCCTCCGGTTCCACCAGTCCCGTGCGCAGCCCGTATCCAACCAATTCCCGTATCTCATCCTGTATCATAAATATTTATCCCGCCTTTCCGTCAATCTGCCGACGCCTGACTTTACAGAACCGTCGGCCCGCCGCCGATCTCCACCACATAGAAATCCGCCGCATAACCTATTTTCTCCTGATAAGCGGTCCCCACTTTCTCAATAAAGGCAGGGATCGCCTGGTCTTTCACGATGCTGACTGTACAGCCGCCGAAGCCTGCCCCGGTCATGCGGGATCCGATAACGCCCTCCACATTCCAGGCTTCTTCCACCAGCGTGTCCAGTTCAATGCCCGTCACTTCATAGTCGTCCCGCAGAGATACATGGGAGGCGTTCATCAGCTGTCCGAACAGCGTGATATCGTTCTCCTTCAGCGCCTGCACCGCCTTGACGGTTCTCTGGTTCTCATACACCGCATGCCTGGCCCTGCGCACGCGGACGCTGCTGCCTATGGCGTCTTTACTTTCCTCAAATTCCTGCTCGCTTAATTCTCCTAGGGTGCGGATCTCTTTCACTTTCTGCAGTTCTGCCAGCGCTTCCTCACACTCGCTGCGTCTCTCGTTATACTTGGAGTCCCCCAGGCCGCGTTTTTTGTTGCTGCAGGCGATAACGATCTTTGCTCCCTCCAGCAGAACCGGGGCATAGGTATAGGACAGATCCGCCGTATCCAGGAAAATGGCATGATCCTTTTTGCCCATGGCGATGGCAAACTGATCCATAATGCCGCAGTTTACACCGTTATATTTATTTTCGGAAAACTGCCCGATCAGCGCCAGATCCTGATTTGTCACCTCGAATCCAAACATATCGCGCAGAATAAATCCCGTCAGCACCTCCACGGAGGCGGAGGAAGACAATCCGGAACCATTGGGGATATTGCCGCACAGCAGCAGATCCATACCGCAGGGAACTTTCATTCCTCTCTCGCCGAAAGCCCATATAACCCCTTTCGGATAGTTTGTCCAGTCCGCTCCCTTATCAGGCTGCAGTTCTTCCAGCGAAGACTCGATCACGCCCAGTTTTTCAAAATTCATGGAATAAAATCTGAGTTTATTGTCCTCTCTTTTCCTAGCCGCACCATATGTGCCAATGGTCAGGGCGCAGGGGAATACATGTCCCCCGTTATAGTCCGTATGCTCTCCGATCAGATTCACCCGCCCCGGTGCGAAATATGCTTTCACACCGTCCGTATTTCCGAATATTTCGGCAAATTTTTCCAATACTTTCTCTTTCATCTTTCTTTTCCTTTCCCCCGGTTCCTGCGCTGACGGGATTCCTTTCTCAAAAAATCATTTCCTTTTTATCCAGATCTTCCTGCACTCTCTCCAGATCCGCCCGGATAGACAGCTTCTGCGGGCAGATTTTCTCGCATTTACCGCACTTGATGCAGTTCTTTGCCTTTGCCTCGTCCGCGATGCCTCCTTCCCAGCCTCCCTTTACCATATTGTAATTCTGATACATATGGTAAGTATTCCAGATCCGGAAATTGCGGGGAATATCCACCCCGGCCGGACACGGCATGCAGTACCGGCATCCGGTGCAGCCGTTCTGCACCCTGCCGTTGATGGTCTCCACAATCTCGTCAATGACCCGGCTCTCCTGCTCCGAAAGCGGCCTGAAATCGCCAAAGGTCTTCAGGTTGTCCTCCACCTGCTCCATGTTGGACATTCCGCTGAGAACCACTTTCACATTGGGCAGGCTCCCCACCCATCTCAGGGCAAAGGATGCCGTGCTGGCCTGCGGATCCAGACTGCGCAGTCTTGCGGTGATATCCTCCGCAAAAGCCGCCAGAGAGCCGCCCTTTACCGGCTCCATAATAACCAGCGGCACGTTTTTCTCCTCCGCCAGCTTATATCCCCGCATACCGGCCTGTTCATTTACGTCCATATAATTCAGCTGAATCTGACAGAAGTCCCAATTCCGGTAATTGAGGATCTGCTCAAAAGCTTCATAGGAATCATGGAACGAAAATCCGAAATGGCGGATTTTCCCCTCCCTCTGCAGCCGCTCACAGTATTCCACCACGCCCAGCTTTACCATCTTATTCCAACTGTCCCTGTTCATGGCGTGCAGCAGATAGAAATCAATATAATCTGTCTGCAGCCGCTCAAGCTGTGTGGCAAAGCACTTTTCGGCATCCTCCACAGAATTTACCATCCAGGACGGCAGTTTTGTAGCCAGATAAAAAGAATTTCTGTCGTATTTTTTCATCGCCTCACCCACAAACACTTCGCTTTCGCCGTTGTGATAGGGATAGGCCGTATCAAAATAATTGACGCCCGCCGCATAAGCCCGGTCCAGCATTTTCTCCGCCTGCTTACGGTCGATCTTTCCGTCCTCCGCCACCGGAAACCGCATACATCCGAATCCCAGGAGAGATATCTCCTCCCCCAGCCTGTCCATTTTTCTTTTTTCCATTTTTCTTCTCCTTTCCACGGTCAGCCATCCGCCAGGTATCCGTCATAATCAAACCTGACCCCAAACTTTTCGCTGCATTTATTGATCTTTTCGATAATCCGCTGCGCCTCTTCCCCTTCCGCCGGAGTGGGCTGAAAATTATTGCGGTTTTTCACGGAACTTATGGAACAGGGGATGATCCTGATATTGGCATCCTCCTGTTTCTCTCCCCTCACAAAGGTGAAAGTTTGCTGGAATATCATAGTGTCCTTATCCGACGGATTACGATGACCGCCATAGCAGAAATTGCCCAAGCTGTATACAATATATTTCCCCTTATAGACATCTATGCCCTGCAGCACATGAGGATGGTGTCCCAGCACCAGATCCGCTCCCCAGTCAATGCATTTTCTGCCCAATTCCGCCTGATACGCATTGATCTCGTAATGCCCTTCCGCACCCCAGTGACAGCATGCGAGCACCAGATCCGCGCCGTTCTCCCGAAGCTGCCGGAGCCCGTCCTCCAAAAACTTCTCCACCGCTCTGCCGTCATAGTGCTCGTTCACGGACACAAATCCAACCGTCAGTCCTTTTACCTCATAGTATCCCAGATAAGTGTCATAAGCCCATACAACCCCCGCTTCCTCAAAGGCCGCCACTGTATCGTCGCAGCTCTGCTGCCCATAATCCATGCGATGGTTATTGCCAAAACTGACAGCCTCCACACTTCCCTCGTTCAATATGTAAACATATTCCGGATCGCCTTTTATGTTGAACGTCTTTTCCACGCGTTCGTCGCAGAACGTCAGCACTCCCTCAAAGTTGACGATGGTCATGTCGTCCTCTTCAAAAACAGGCTTTACATTCCTGAAAAAATAGGACGGCTCCTGCTGGTCATACATCTGCCGGAACGTTCTCTCATACCCGTGGACTTGCAGATTTCCCAGTGAGACGTCCCCCGCCGCCGAAATAGTGATGGTAACGGGTTCGTTCCGTTTTTCCTCCAGAAGAGCGTCAATCTTCTCCGCTGCTTCCTCCGTTCTTTGCTCCATTGCCCGGCAGAGAACAGCTATATCCGCGGGAACGCTCCTCAACACCGTCTGAAATCCCCCCGCCTGCAGGCCGGATATCACTGCAAAAGCCATGGCAATGGATGTAAGTATTACACGGATGCCCATAACTTACGCCTTCGCCTCTCGTTTTATCTGTTGAATCCCCGGAATCCTTTTCCGATAATTTCACTGCTGTTGGTGATGGTAATAAATGCTGTGGGCTCACATGACTGTATAAATTTCCGAAGCTGCACGGCCTGTTTCCGGCTGAGGATCGTGATGATCACCGTCTTGGAGGCATGTGTATAGGCTCCCTCCGCCTTGTAAAGCGTTGCGCTGCGCACCAGCGAATCGTTGATGTACTCACAGATCGGATCCGGATGGTCGCAGATGATGGTAAAACACTTATGCAGATTCAGATTGGCGATCACGTTGTCGATCACCAGCGATTTGGCCATCAGGCCGCACAGCGAGCAGAGACCCGTAACCGCATCAAACACCAGGCAGGAGGCCACTACCACGGCCACATCCACCATCAGCAGGGCCGTTCCGATATCAAAACTGGAAAACTTCTTGATGATCATCGCTATGATATCCGTACCGCCGCTGGAAGCGCCTATGTCAAACAGAATCGCCGAACTCACCGCCTGAAGGATAATGGCAAAGATCATCTCCAGCACAGGCTCATCCGTGATCGGCCCGCTCATAGGAAACAGCGCCTCCGACGCGCTCAAAAGCACGGAATTCAGAACTGTAACATATACGGTCTTTACTCCGAATCCCTTTCCCAGAAAAATAAACCCAACCACTAACAGAGCCATATTCATAATAAATGACAGAGTTGCCGCCGACAGCGGCACAAAATCCGCCAGGATGACCGCTATACCGGCCACACCGCCAAAAGAGAAGTGATTGGGAAACTTGAACAGATAAGTCCCGATCACCAATAGCACTGTGGCAAACGTCAGGATCACATATTCCCTGACTTCCGCCATAATTTTATTTTCCGTATGCATTTCTTTGTTCCCTCCGCTTTTGCCATCCCCGTGCATCATGCACCCTATATTGCCCATTCTCTCACATTTCATAGCAAAATGCAAAGAAAAAATACGCCAGATAATGATTCGGCGTATCTTTCTTTTCTTTCTATAATGTCCGTTTGTCAAACGATACCGAAAGAGACTGTTACCATAAACAAGTCCGCTATGGTTTCCAGCTCAAAACTGCCTCCGCAGGCTTCTGTAAAACTGCGGGCTATGGAAAGTCCCAGACCGCTCCCGCCGTCCGTCCTGCTCGCGTCCCCACGGACGAACCGTTCTGTAAAGTCCTTTCCGGAATCAATTTCGTCCCGGGATGTATTTTTCACGCTTGCAGCCGCCATGGAGTCATCCGTCGACAGCGTGACATAAACCCTGGAACCCTCCAGGGAATATTTCAGTGCATTCTGAATGAGATTCTGGAAGACCCGATACAACTTTTCCCCATCTCCCTGGATCAGTACCTCCTGCTGTGGTATCTCCGCTTTTACCGTCACACGGCTGCCCTGAATCTGCTCATCCATATCCGCCAGCGTCTGCCGCAGAAGCTTGCTGAAATCCAGTGTTTCCATATTCACCGTAAGCTGCCCGGAGGCCGCTTTGCTGATTTCGAACACATCCTGCACCATGTTCCTGAGCCGCTGGGATTTCTCGTCCAGTATCCTGACATAATCCTTCACGTGCTCCTCCAGTCCCTCTTCCGCTTTCAAAAGCTGCACATAGCTGATAATGGAGGTCAGCGGCGTCTTGATATCATGGGAGACATTGGCCACCAGTTCCACTTTCATTCGCTGACTCTGGATCTGCTGCTCCAAAGCCGTTTCCGTTCCCTGTCTGATATCCTCCAGATCCCGCGCCATTTCCGCCAGAATGGAATCGGACGCCACTGCGCAGACGCCGCTGTAATCACCGCCTCTCACGGCAGCCATGCGCTGCGCCAGCAAATCCAGTTCTCTGGCCAGTTGCTGCTGCCAATACATGTACATAAAAAATACAACCCCAAGTGTCCCTGTGATCAGCAGTGCGAATACGAGCAGGTAAGGCTGTCCCAACCGAAGCACCAGCCCCCAAAAAGCCACACAAAGAAGCAGGCTGATAAAGGCAGGAGGAATACACCGACATATCATCTGTCTGGAAATCGGCATCTGTCGCAGTTCTGTCCGATACAGACGCAGCGCCCGGACGCACAGTCCACGTCTCCACATGTCTTTATTTCTCTTACAGTCAAGCACAATAAAATATATAACCCAGATCAGCGTCGGCAGAATTACGCGGCTTTGCGGCGCTCTCCACGGAATACCGTTCTGCACTGCCAGCAAAAGCGCCGCAAGGAGAATCAGCGCGAGCATCTTGGCTTCAACCCAGATTCGTCCAAGCAGCACTGCCGCCGCCTCATCGACCCGTCGCTTGTCCTTTTTCAGCAGCAGATACCCCAACAGCAGGATCGCGCTGATACAGATGCAGACCACATCAGCATAAAGCACTTTTACTGACTGTGCGATCCGCTGACTCAGTAAATACCACTCGCTGACCGTGCGCTTATAACCGTTTAACTCCACCACATCATAATACTGCTGAGGTATCTGACGCACCGCCATGTATACGCTGACTTTTTGCTCGTATGCTCCTGCAATGCGATTTTTGTAGCCCGGCACGTCCCATTGGGAATCCTTCCCGTAATACTCGTCCCCGTACACCTCTATTTCATCCCCGTCCTTGAAAATCCGTACGGTGGAACCGTTAAACCACAGCAGAAAATTATACCCCTCAAGTTGTATTCCTTTTATCACATATTTTGACAAATCCTTCTTATTTGTGTACAGAACTCTTCCCTCATAGCATACTTCATAGAGCAGGTTTTCATCCTGCTCCATACTCACAGGCCACTGCTGCGATTCTCCCACGGCCATACGGATCAGATCATTCAAGCATTCAGACACATGTTTCCTGAAATTCCTCGTGTTTTCATAGTCGCCGCCCAGCACTTCCGTCAGAGAGCAATATGGATCATTTCTGCCCAGGACACTGAGCAAGATACCCTGAAATCCGCAGGCAAACAGAGTAACCGCCAGAAAGAATGTGAGAAACCCTGCTGCAGCTCTACATTTTTTCCATTTTGTATCCAATGCCCCACACCACCTTTATATATTCCGGTTCCCTGGAATTGAGTTCGACCTTTTCACGTATACGCCTGATATGAACCATCACTGTATTCTCAGGCGAAACCCCTTCTTCTCCCCACACCCGCCGGTAGATTTCCTCCGCCGGAAAAATCCTTCCAATATTCCGCATCAGCAGATCTACGATCTTTGTCTCCGTAGCGGTCAGCCTGATCTGTTCGCCATCCGCATACAGGATTTTCTCATCCGTATGATAACACAGACGACCATTTATGATTCTGCCTCTGCCCGCATTGATATCACCCAGGCTGGTATATCTCCTGATCTGGCTTTTGACCCGCGCCGCCAGTTCCTGTGGGTTGTAGGGCTTGGAGACATAATCGTCGGCCCCCATGGAAAGTCCCAGAACCTTGTCGGTCTCCTCGCTTTTGGCGCTGAGGACAATAATCGGAATATTCTGTTTTTCCCGAATCTTCATTACCGCCGACAGTCCGTCCAGCCTGGGCATCATCACATCCATCAGTACCAGCCTGACCGGATTTGCCGCCAGCAGTTCCAGCGCCTGCATACCATCATATGCGCGGAGCACTCTGTATCCCTCTCCCTCCAGCAATATGGCGATCGCCTTTACGATTTCCCTGTCGTCATCCACCACCAATATGCACTCATTCATCCCAATAGTCCTCTTTTTTTCAATCATACCCATCATAGATTAGATTTCTTACAAAAACCTCATTAAAAATCTTACAAAAACCTTAAATCTCTGCCGGAATACCACGGCGGCGCAACAACAGCGAGGCGATGTCCAAAACGGCACCGCCTCTCAGAATGTCACACAGACAAAGCGACATAACTATTCAACTGCCCGGAACGCTTCTTCCAGATCTTCCAGGATATCGTCAATATTCTCCGTGCCGATCGATAAGCGGATCGTATTCGGCCGGATACCCTGATCCGCCAGCTCTTCCTCATTTAACTGGGCGTGGGTAGTGGAGGCGGGATGGATGACCAGGGACTTTACATCCGCTACGTTTGCCAGCAGGGAGAACAACTCCAGATTATCGATAAACTCCATTGCCTTTTTCGCATCCCCTTTGATCTCAAAGGTGAAAATGGAGCCGCCGCCGTTGGGGAAATATTTCCGGTACAGTTTCTGCTGCTCCGGATCCCCGGAAACCGACGGATGATGCACTTTCTCCACCTGCGGATGGGCGTTTAAGTACTCCACCACTTTCAGCGCGTTCTGCACATGTCTCTCTACCCGAAGCGAAAGCGTCTCAAGCCCCTGCAGGAAGAAAAACGCGTGGAACGGAGAAAGCGTCGCTCCCGTGTCGCGCAGCAGAATGGCACGGATCTTGGTGACAAACGCCGCCGGGCCCGCCGCCTCTGTAAAGCATACGCCGTGATAGCTGGGATTGGGCTCCGTCAGCGCCGGGAATTTGCCGCTGGCCGCCCAGTCAAACTTCCCGCCGTCTATAATCACGCCGCCCAGGGTCGTTCCGTGTCCGCCGATAAATTTGGTGGCGGAATGCACTACGATATCCGCTCCATACTCGATGGGCCGTACCAGATAAGGGGTGGCAAAAGTATTATCCACCACCAGAGGGATCCCGTGCCCATGCGCAATGGCCGCCAGCCTTTCGATATCCGCGATATCCGAGTTGGGATTGCCCAGCGTCTCGATATGCAGGGCTTTGGTATTCTCCCGGATCGCAGCCTCTACTTCCTCATAGTTAAAAGGATCCACAAATGTCGTCTCAATGCCGTATTCCGGCAGCGTATGTGCCAACAGGTTATAAGTCCCACCGTATATGTTCTTGGCCGCCACAATGTGATCTCCGGCCTGTGCCAGATTCTGGAACGTGTAGGTGATGGCCGCCGCTCCGGACGCCACCGCCAGCGCCGCCACGCCGCCCTCCAGCGCCGCGATCCTGCGCTCGAACACGTCCTCGGTGGGATTGGTCAGCCTGCCGTATATATTTCCCGCATCGCTGAGGTCAAATCTCGCCGCCGCGTGCTCGCAGTTGCGGAACACATAGGAGGATGTCTGATAGATGGGCACCGCCCTGGCATCCGTCGCCGGATCCGGCTGCTCCTGTCCTACGTGCAGCTGCAGCGTTTCAAATTTCAGGTTCCTCTCCGCATATGGTTTTTTGCTCATTTTTCTATTCTCCTTTTCTTTCAGTCTTTCTCGTTCGCAGAGTTATCGTATCACACTTTTGTGGTATTGTCTATTATATATATTTTAACCCCAAGTATAGTCTTTCCCTATATCTAAATGCCGTTTTTATCTCTGTATTTGGCAATCTCCTCCAGATATTTCTGCCCCAGCGCGCTGACCGCGGCGCCTTTTCGTTTCAGATATCCAATGGTCATCATCTCCTCCGATTTCAGTTTTACGGCGCAGTAGTCCGAGCCGTTCAGACTCTCGCAGATAATGCCGGAACACAGGGTGTAGCCGTTCAGCCCCACCATCAGATTCAGAATCGTCGCCCTGTCATTCACACGGATCAGCCGTTTATACCCGTATGCGCTGAGCACCTCCTCCGCAAAATAAAAGGAATTGTAGGTTCCCTGCTCAAAGGACAGACAGGGATACTCCTGCAGCTGATCAATGGAAATCTCTTCCTGCCCCGCCAGCGGATGCCCTTTCCACATATACACATACACACCACACTGAAAGAGCGGCGTAAACTCCAGATCATTGTCCTTAAACAGCTTTGTCAGAACCTTGCCGTTGAACTCATTCAGGTACAGAATACCGATCTCACTCTTAAAGTTTTTGACGTCCTCTATGATCTCATGCGTCTTTGTCTCCCGGGCCGCAAATTCGTACTCGTCCATGCCGAACTGTTTCACCAGTTCCACAAAAGCGCTCACCGCAAAGGTATAATGCTGCATGGAGACCCCGAATTTCTTTTTGACATTTTCCTTTTCTATATACCTGGACTCCATCAGTCTGTACTGCTCCACCACCTGTCTGGCATATCCCAGAAACTCTGTCCCCTCCTGGGTGAGCACCACTCCCCGGTTGCTGCGCCGGAACAGTTCCACCCCGATTTCCGTCTCCAGATCCCTGATTGCCAGGGAAAGGCTGGGCTGCGAGATAAACAGCGTCTTGGCCGCCTCATTCATGGAGCCTGTATCGGCTATGGCAATCACATATTTTAACTGTGTCAATGTCATACGGTTTCCTCTTTTCTGCCGATCCGTTTTATGTCTCTAAACACACAGCTATCAATCATGAAGCCAGGAGTAATCATATTCAGAATACAATCTGCTGATATTATCAAAGTAGGCCTCATAATTCTTCTCATTCAGTTCATTCTTCCCCTCATGGATCCGGGCCAGAATATCAGAATTGATCCATTCCCCATAGTGAAGAGAATCCGTGTAATTGTCCAGATTGGATACCAGTTCCATATCATCCGCAAATGCATATATATGGATATTCGGCACTTCCACAAGCATCTGCACCGCCATTCTTTCCGCCTCAAGCTGTGCGTTTAACTGCCTGGTCTGCACCAGCGCATCCCAGTAGCAGATACTGTAGGGGGGAAAAAACAGATAAAATGTAGTTTCCGGGTGCTCCAGCGCAGTCTGCAATACATTTTTCCGCACATTCTCCCTGATATTCGCATAATCTTCCTGCGACAGGTGATACTCCTCCTCATAGCCTTCCAGAACCGGACATGTCTGCAGAACCTGCTCTTTTCCGAATCTTTTATACCTGCTCCAGTTCCCATATGCATCCCTGTCGGGTGTCACATTACCCGCTCTCGTGTAATTTACCACAGCCAGAGTCTTGGGAATGACTTCTTTGTTCAACAGATAATATACATCATTAAAGGGATTATTATCATAAAAATAATCCGGATACCCCTCATATTCATCATAGTCAGCCGGACAGATCAGTTTGTTTCCATCCAGACTTCGCAGGACATATTGCACATGACCATTGTATTCCATGGCACGGAGGATATTATCGTTTACTTCCTTGTAACTTGCACCGGAAAATGAAATTTTAACCGCCTCGGCCCCCCAAAGGGCATCGAACTCCGACGGTTTAAAATTCTGTGTCATACTGGTGCCGGTAATAATCGCATTATAAGAATAATGCCTTGCAATCCCATCATTCAGATACCGTTCATCCAGAAGCGGATACTGCATCCCCTCCAACGGCGGATGATAATGCAGAAAAGGATCTATTATGGCGACGGCCGCAGCAATCGCCGCCAATATCCCGGCGGTACATCCCAAAACCACTTTATTCCACTTAGATGCTTCCATCTTTTCACTTTCTCCTGTCTAAACTGTCAAACATTGTCTTTCTTCAAAAATCAGCTGACGGCCTTAAAAATTAAAATACAGGAAAGTCGAGAGGCCCGATAAAGAGATCACAGACCACACCAGCATCACCACGCTTCCCAGCGCCTTTGCCGCAGTCGGCCTAAACTCCCTCTCATAGCAGTTCTTCCCCACTAAGGCCACCAGAAAACATATCCCAAGAACGAGCCACATGTGTATCCCCGGAAGCCTTGACATAATCTGTCCCAATACACCTATGTGATCTTCCAGATATGTGAACTCTATCACATCAAAGCACTGTATCATTTCCCCTGAAATTCCGCCGCTTTTCCCGGTAAAGATATTGCTGCACAGCACCGCAAAATCCCCGAGTGTGTCTGACCGAAAAAGCATAAAAGCAATATCGACAAAGAGAAATGTCGCCAGCCACTGAATCCCTTTTGGCACTTTATCCCACAGTTTTGCAAAGATTCGATTCAGTACCTGCGCCGCTCCATGCATGCATCCCCACAAAATGTAAGTCCAGTTTGCTCCATGCCAGATACCGCTTACCAGAAAGACGATCATGATATTTACATATGTCCTGGCGGTTCCCCTCCTGCTCCCTCCCAGAGGAAAATAAACATATTTCCGCAGGAACCTGGTAAGGGACATATGCCATCTTTTCCAGAAATCAATAATGGAATGTGCCTTGTAGGGAGAGTTAAAATTGATTGGCAGATCCAGATGGAACATGCTCGCAATACCGCATGCCATATCACAATATCCGCTGAAATCAAAATACAGCTGAAACACAAAAAGCAGCGACAACACAAATGAGCCTGCAGCCGACAATGTATCCGGATGAAGAAACCCCCAGTCTGCCGCCGCGCCAAGCGTATCCGCCAGCAGTACCTTTTTGAACAGTCCCACCGCAAACCAGTATAGTCCCCGCGCAAAACATTCCTGACTGAACCGTTTTCTCTCCCGATCCTGAAACTGCGGCATCATCTCATCATGCGTCACGATAGGCCCCGCCACAAGCTGCGGAAAAAATGTCACAAACAGACAGTAATCCGTCAGGCCATAGCCCTTTGTTTCTCCGCGATAGGAATCCACCAGATACGAGATCTGCTGTAAGGTAAAAAAACTGATCCCCAGCGGCATAATAATATTCCGGACAGGATAGGAAACCCGAAAGAAATAGTTTACATTTTCCAATAAAAAGTCAAAATATTTATAATAGAAGATTACCGCCACATTTGCAAAAATCCCCGCACAAAGCAGCTTTCTTTTCCAGATACTCCCCTCACTTTGTGACAGCAGAATCCGCGCTATTCCATAATTACAGAAGACGCTGAGCAGGATAATCGCCAGATAACCTATATGAAAGTACGCATAAAACCAGCAGGACATCATGATCAGCACTATCTTTGCCAGCTTTTCCTGCCGTAAACGATTGAGAGAAAAGTACAAAAACAGCGTGACAGGCAAGAAAAACAGAATAAATATATAGGAATTAAACAGCATTGCCATAACCTCGCATCGTCAAGACTTTCTTTTCTCAATACTATATCACTTTTTTCCCTGCATTTCCACAAATTTAAATCCGCACTTCCGCCGTCTCCCTGCCTTCTGCTCTTCATCCTCTCCCTTGACTATCGTCCCCCGATTCATTACAATATTCGATAACCGCTTACAGGCTCCGGCCTGTGAGCAATTCTTAACCTGCAGACCGAAAACGGAGGGGCTTTTATGCTGCACATCGCCATCGTGGACGACGAACAGATGCACAGGGATATCCTGTCAAAATATATCAGAGAATGGGCCGCCAATGAGCGCATCGACGCGGATATCAGGACATATACAAACGGCGAGGCGTTCTATTTTGCATGGAGTGACGGTCAAAGCTGCGACGTGGTCTTTCTGGACATTATGATGAGCGGGACAAACGGCGTCAGCCTGGCCAGAAATCTCCGGGAAAAGGGCGATCCTGTCACCATTATATTCACCACCGGCATCGCGGACTATATGCAGGAGGGCTATGAGGTG
>JAAVAG010000218.1 GCA_014804185.1 Lachnospiraceae bacterium | reverse complement strand
GTTCCTCCTCAGCCCCAAAAAAGATTTTTCGGAAAATGAAAACAGATATCTTGCAAAACTCCCGGCACTGTCCCTCAAGACAGTGCTGAGCGGGGAATATACAGAATCACTGAGCGACTGGTTCGCCGACCACTTCCCCCAAAGAGATTTCTTCGTAGGACTAAAAAGCGGTGTAGAGATCCCCGGCGGCAGAAAGAGCATCAACCATATTTATGTGGCAAAGGATGATTACCTGATAGAGCAGTATGAATGGCAGCTGAACACGGAGCGCATCACAGATACGCTGATCCGGTTTTATGCCAAAATCGACACCGACAAGGTTCATGTAAACCTGATGCTGGTTCCCACCGCCGTCACCATATATCAGGACAAACTCCCGGCATACGCCCCCTCGTTCAATCAGCTGGAAACGGCTTACACCATCTATGACACGACGGGAATCCCTGCCATAGACTGCACAAAGTACCTTTTCGACGGTGCGTCCCAGGGGCAGCTGTATTACCGCACCGATCATCACTGGACAACCCTTGGGGCTTACCAGGGCTATCTCGCATACTGCGAGGCAAAAGGACTCACTCCCGTGGCTCTGGAATCGCTGAGACAGCAAACCGTCACGGAGGAATTTGCAGGCACCCTCTACTCCAAAATAAATGATTACAGCCACAAAAGGGACACTATCACCATCTATACCAATCCGGAAGACATCCTTACCGTCACTTACGCGGACACGGGCGAAGTGACAGACAACCTGTATAATTTAGACTATTTAGGGGAAAAGGATAAATATTCTCTCTTCCTTGACAACATACACCCTCTGATAGAAATTGAAAATGCAGCGGCCGACTCCCAGGGTGAATTGATGCTGATCAAAGACAGCTACGCAAATTCCATCGTTCCGTTTCTTGTGCATCATTATAGAAAGATTTACGTATTTGACACCCGGTATTACAGGGACGGCCCCTCCGCATTCCTGGCAGATCATGAATCGGTCACAGATATTTTGCTGCTTTACAACCTGAATACGCTCGATAACGATACGGGTATCCGGGGCATCTATTAAATCAGATTCGAAAAAGCGTCCTGTGAAACAATGTTTCCACAGGACGCCTTTTTTAAACGGATTCCGCAGCGTATTTTTCCGCCTGTTCCCGAATCAGGTTTTCATCCTCAAAGTAATTGATCTTCATGGCGGCTTTCACCTCATCCACTGTCCGTGCCGCCTCCTCACGGGCCTTTTCGCTGCCCGCTTTCAAAATATCGTACACCTCCGGTATCCGTCCGGCAAGTTCCTTTCTGCGGTTTCTGATGGGCTCCAGTTCCTCCTGCATAACGGCATTCAGGAACTTCTTGACTTTCATGTCTCCCAGCCCGCCTCTCTGATAGTGCCCCTTTAATTCATCCAAATTGGCGTATTCCGGCAGATATCTCTCAAAGTGCTCGTCGCGGCAGAACGCATCCAGATAGGTAAAAGCCACATTTCCCTCCAGAGAACCCGGATCTGTCACTTTCAGATGGTTCGGATCCGTAAACATGTTGTTTCTGATCTTATCCCATACCTGGTCCGCGCTGTCCGAGAGATAAATACAGTTGTTCAGGGACTTGCTCATCTTAGCCTTCCCGTCCGTTCCCGGCAGTCTGCAGCATGCCTCGTTTTCCGGGATCAGCGCCTCCGGCTCCACCAGTGTATCGCCGTAAATAAAATTAAATCTGCGCACAATTTCCCTGCACTGCTCGATCATCGGAAGCTGATCGTCCCCCACGGGCACCGTGGTGGCCTTAAACGCCGTGATATCGGCTGCCTGACTGATGGGATAGGTGAAAAATCCCACAGGAATGCTGGCCTCGAAATTGCGCATCTGTATCTCCGCTTTCACGGTGGGATTCCGCTGCAGCCTGGACACTGTCACAAGATTCATGTAATAAAAAGAAAGCTCCGCCAGTTCCGGTATCTGGGACTGAATAAGCAGCGTTGATCTGGCCGGATCCAGCCCGCAGGACAGATAGTCCAGCGCCACCTCAATAATATTCTGCCGCACTTTCTCCGGATTGTCCGCATTGTCCGTAAGCGCCTGCGCGTCAGCAATCATAATAAATATTTTATCATATTCCCCGGAGTTCTGCAGCTGCACCCGCCTGCGCAGGGACCCCACATAATGTCCCACATGCAGCTTTCCCGTGGGCCTGTCTCCTGTCAAAATTATTTTGCTCATACCTGATAGATTCCTTTCAAAAATATCCCTGCGGCGCTTTAAGACCGCTCCGCAGGGTTTTCACATTTTCACATTAATCTTTGATCACGCTCACATATTTCACCGGTGTGCGGTAATTATATTTGGAAATTTTAATGCCCGTCTTGGGACTGCTGGCATGAACCACCTTGCCCCCGCCGATATACATGGCCACATGATTGATGGTTCCGGAACTGTTGGCGTAGAAAATCAGATCGCCCGGCTGCAGATCCGAATAGCTGATCTTTTTTCCCTCTTTGGCCTGCGCTCTGGCGGAATGGGACAGCTTAATACCGAACTTTTTATACACCGCCAGTACAAATCCCGAGCAGTCCGCTCCTTTCGTCAGGCTGGTTCCGCCCCACTTGTAAGGATTGCCCACATACTGCTTGGCATATTCCGCAATGTCCACCCGCAGATCGCTGACCCCCTGCCCGTAACGCAGTTCTGTCATCGTAACGGCAGTGGCAAGCGTCTCCTCCAGCGTCACATATTCGGCAAATACATAAGCTTCCTCATCATCCACAGACACTTTGATCCAATCACCTATTGTCTCTATGTAATCCAGTTCTTCGTTCTGGAGCACCTGCGTGAGCACCGCCCCGTCCATACTGGCCTCTTCCCGGACTCTCAGCCCGTCCACATTGACCTTTACCACCGCCGTGGCCAGTTCCTTTGCCCGTACCTTTGCATCCGCGCCGGTGAGCAGATAGTCCAAACTCACATACCCATCCACCTCGCCTGAAGTGATATGCGCCCATCCGTCCGCCGTCTCCAATATTTCACAGGCAGAATTTTTAGGCATTTTTCCCACCAGCTTTCCCGACGTGGACGGCTCACTGCGCACATTCAGATTTCCGCTCTCCACATCGGCAATGCCGATATTGGTATATCCCCAGAATGCCCCCTGCGCCTGCGCAGCCGCCTGAAGACACTCCTCCTCTGTCAGATTTAACGCATATAAAGAAGCAATCCCCGCACTGGGAATCGTATCCTTGATCGTACCGCTCCCCTCCGCCGAAACATTCACAGGACTCAGGAGCATCATCCCCGCAAGACACAGACCGCCTATTCTGACTGCTGTTCTTTTCATCTGTCAGTACCTTTCCGAAATTTATTACAACTTTGTTACAAAAATATTATACCTTTATCCGAAAAGATCTGTCAACCTGTTTATATGATTTTCCAATATTTCCTCCCGGCCTCCAGATCCTGCTCCATCTGATCCCGCAGCATCCCCACCGAATCAAATTTCCGCTCCGGTCTTCGGAAATCATGTAACTCCACCTGTATCTGTGCGCCAGAAATATCTTCCCGTAAATCATAGATAAAGGTCTCCACACCCCAGGGTTCCTCTCCGCCGGCCACGGTGGGTTTTTTTCCGATATTGGTGATCGCGCTGTATCTTTGCCCGGACAGTACGACACGTGAAAAGTAAACGCCCGCGGGCGGCAGAAGTTTTTCCGCGGGCGGCAAAAGATTGGCGGTAGGCATCCCCAGACTGCGCCCGAACTGCCTGCCGTGCGACACTGTTCCGCCGATCATATAGGGGATACCCAGAAGATGCTGAACCAGATCCATTTCTCCCTTTTCCACTGTTTCACGGACATAGGTGGAACTGACTTCCCTGCCTCCCATGCAGACCTTGTCGATCAGTCTGACTTCATATCCGTTTTCTTTTGCCATTTCCTCCAGAAGCGCGGCATTCCCGGCTCCCCCGGCGCCGAACGTCACATCTCTTCCCGCCGCGATAAATGCGGCGTTCATCCTGTCCGTCAGAAGTTCGGACACAAAAGACCGAGCCGGAATCCCCGTGGTTTTCCTGTTCATGGGAAATTCAATCAGAATATCCACTCCCATCAGTTCCAGAATCTGACGCTTTTCCTCCCGCGTGGTCAGTTCCATTCTGTCGGAAACACCAAAAAAAACAGCAGGCGCCGGGTCAAATGTAAAGACACATGCTTTCAGGCCCCGCTGCCTGCGCTCCAGGATCTCCTCCAAAAGCCTTCTATGACCCACATGCACCCCGTCAAATTTGCCTATAGCCACGGCTGTGGGCTCTTCAAGATAAAAATCTTCCGTTCCGGTTATAATCTCCATCTGTTGTTATGCCTCATCTCTCCGGAAACATTTTGACAGGCTTCATACGCCGCTTTTCAGCGTCATACGCATAAATTCCGTAAAACGTTCCGTCCTCATCGTAGATTCTGGCCTGGACCTGATCTCTGCAAAGGTTCTCTTCCACGGCCTGATTTCCATAAAACACATTGCCGTTGCGGATCAGTCCCGTATAGGCGCGCCTGACGTGAATCTGCGGCAGATGTGCAAAGACAGCCTCCACCGGCAGGATATGCTCCTGCTCTCTTCCCGTCCCGCACAGCCGCTCCAGTTCCTCCAGGGTAATGGCATCTTCGATTCCGAACTGTCCCACCCTTGTTCTTTTCAGCGACTGCATGGCGGCTCCGCATCCGAGTTTCTGTCCGATATCATGACACAGCGTGCGAATATAGGTTCCTTTGGAGCAGGTCACCCGCATGGATATCCGCGGCAGTTCCATAGCTGTGATCTCGATACTGCTTATCATCACTCTTCTGGGCTGCCGCTCTACTTCCTTTCCTTCTCTGGCCAGTTCATACAGCTTTTTGCCGCCCACCTTGAGCGCGGAATACATGGGCGGCACCTGATCATACTCACCCACGAAAGTGAGCACTGCCCGACGCGCCTCATCCTCCCCGCATCCGACAGATTTCTCCGCCAGAACTCTGCCTGTCAGATCCTGGGTGTCGGTCTCCACACCCAGCAGCAGCACCGCTTCATACTCCTTGTCCTGATCCGTAAGCATTTCGCAAAGCCTGGTAGCGCTGCCAAGACACACCGGAAGCACTCCCACAGCTTCCGGGTCAAGCGTCCCTGTATGTCCGATTTTTTTCTGTCTCAGTATCCCCCGCATTTTGGCAACTGCGTCATGAGATGTAAAACCCGCCTCTTTATATATATTGATGACACCGTTATACATTTTGTCATTGTTCCTTCATCTGCTCAAGCTGTTTTTCAATATGTAAGGACAGATTGTTGACCACATCATGGAAAGTCCCGCTCATGGTACAGCCCGCCGCACGGACATGTCCGCCGCCGCCGAAAAACATCGCTACCTTCGATACATCCACACACTCGTTGGAACGCATGCTGACCTTATATTCCAGCACGCCGGTCTCGTACATAAATATCGCACAGTCCACGCCCTTGATACTGCGCAGATGATTGACAATTCCATCCAGATCAACCGGCTGCACCCCGTAAAACTCCATCATTTTCCTGCCCACACAGCTGACGATACATCTGCCGTTCATGAAGCGGATGCTTTCCATCAGCGCTCTGCCCAGAATCTGATTCTGCAGATATGTCTTCTGGTAAAAAGTTTCCTCGATCAGCTTCGGAAAGTTAAAATCAAATCTGATCAGCCTGGCCGCTGCCTCCAATGTCCTCGGGGAGGTACAGGAATACTGGAACACGCCGCTGTCATGAATGATACCGATGTACAGAGCCTTTGCGATATCCGTATCCAGCAGTTCCTCATCCATCAGCCCGAACAGTACCTCGGCCGTTGAACTGGCCTCAGGAATAACCACATTGACATCCCCGCAGCCTGTCCTGTTGCTGATATGATGATCAATATTGATGGTCTTGCGTGCCAAATCAAAATACTTTTCTGCTTCTCCCAGACGTTCTTTGACCGTATCCAATGCAAAAAATATGTCAAAGGGTCTTCTGTTTTCAAACGCACTGTCTATCTCATCTATGTGCTCCATATTCAGAAACACATCGGCAGGCCTTTCCAGAAACACGCTCACTTCTGCCTCCGGCAGCAGCTTTTTCAGATAACCGTACAATGCCATGCAGGAACCAACCGCGTCCCCGTCCGGTCTGGCATGTGCACTGATGCCGATCCGTGATGCCCCGGCACACTCCGCCAATAAATTTATTTCTTTCAATCTCAACACCTCCTGCCTGCCGCAGAAACCGCCCCTGCGGCTTCTGTCATTCCACGCTCTCTTCTTCCCGGTCAGGTATCTCGCTGATCACCTCATCGATCTTTCTGGACATATTGACACCATACTCAATGGACTGGTCCATAATGAACGTGATTTCCGGCGTATTGCGCAGATTAACCATTCTGGCAAGGCGGTTCCGGATATATCCCTCCGCGCTGCGCAGTCCCTCGCGCGTGTCCTGCCTGGCCTTTTCATCCCCCAGAACACTGATCCACGCCTTGCAGGTCTTCAGGTCGGGGGCCACCTCCACGGCCACCACGCTGGTCAGAGGACTGACACGGGGATCTTTGATCTCCCCCCGTATTACTTCCGCCAGCGCGCGCTGGATCTCACCGTTAATTCTTGTATTTTTTACACTGTTTTTTTTCATTTCCTGCCTTTCTGTTGTCCGGCTGCCCGCACATGCCCGTCCGCATATACGGCTGTCCGCACGCGGCTGCGCCGCGCTGTGTCATCAGCGCGGCACCTCCACCATCGTATACGCTTCCACGATATCCAGTTCCTGTATCTGATCGAAGCCCTCGAATACCAGTCCGCACTCGAACCCTGCACGCACCTCTTTCACATCGTCCTTGAAACGCTTCAGAGACGCCAGGGATCCCTCGTAAATCTGATCTCCCTCTCTGGAAATACGAATCTTGCATCCTCTCTGGAAAATACCATCCAGCACATAGGAACCGGCGATATTGCCCACCGCGGACGCCTTGAAGATCTGGCGCACTTCCGCATGTCCCAGCACTTTTTCCTCGAACACGGGATCCAGCATGCCCTTCATGGCCGCCTCGATATCCTCAATGGCCTGATAAATCACCTTATAGAGACGCACGTCCACGCCTTCTCTCTCCGCCGTCGCCTTGGCCGTGGCGTCGGGACGGACATTAAAGCCGATAATAATGGCATTGGATGCGCTTGCCAGCACCACGTCGGACTCGTTGATCGCACCCACGCCTCCGTGGATACATTTTACCACGACTTCCTCGTTGGACAGCTTCATAAGACTCTGTTTGACAGCCTCCACGCTGCCCTGCACATCCGCCTTGACAATCAGATTCAGTTCTTTCAGATTTCCTTCCTTGATCTGAGAGAACAGATCGTCCAGAGACATTCTGGATTTGGTCTCTTCCAGCATTTTTTCCTTATTCTGCGCCAAATATGTCTCGGCGTAAGATTTTGCCGTCTTATCGTTTTCGTGGACAATAAACACTTCTCCCGCGCTGGGTACATCGGAAAGCCCCAGAATCTCCACGGGGGTGGAGGGAGTCGCGTCCTTTACTCTTCTTCCCTTATCGTCGATCATGGCCCTTACTTTGCCGTGGCTTGCTCCCGCTGAGATAAAGTCGCCCACATGGAGCGTTCCTTTCTGCACCAGTACCGTTGCCACCGGACCTCTTCCCTTATCCAGTTCCGCCTCAATGACCAGACCCCTGGCGCGCCTGTCGGGATTCGCCTTTAATTCCAGTATATCTGCGGTGAGCAGGATCGTTTCCAGCAGATCCTCAATGCCCTCGCCGGACTTGGCGGACACCGGCACATACTCTGTTGTTCCGCCCCAGTCCACCGGGATCAGTTCGTACTCCGTCAGTTCCTGTTTCACTCTGTCCACATTGGCGCCGGGTTTATCGATCTTATTTACGGCAACCACAATCTCGATGCCTGCTGCTTTTGCATGGCTGATAGCCTCCACTGTCTGCGGCATCACACCGTCATCCGCCGCTACCACTAATATTGCGATATCCGTGGAGTTTGCGCCGCGCATACGCATGGCGGTAAAGGCCTCGTGTCCGGGCGTATCCAGGAATGTGATTCTGCGGTCCTGAACATTGACCGTATATGCGCCTATATGCTGCGTAATGCCGCCTGCCTCCTTGTCGATCACATTGGTCTTGCGGATGGCATCCAGAAGAGAGGTCTTGCCGTGGTCCACATGTCCCATCACGCAGATAACGGGCGGCCTGACGACCATTTTTTCCTCCGCGTCCTCCTCCTCTTTCAGCAGTTCCTCGATAACGTCCACCTTGACCTCTTTTTCGCAGAGAATTTCATATTCCATGGCAATACTCTCTGCTTCCTCATAGGAAATCTCCTGGTTGACCGTCACGATCTTTCCTTCCAGGAACAGCTTCTTGACAATCGCAGAGGGCTGGATCTTCATCTTATCCGCCAGATCCTTGACCGTGATCACATCCGGCAGGGTAATGACCTTGATGGTCTCCTCGACAGCCTCTTCTTTCTTCTTCTCAGGCTTGATAAATCTGCCGGGTTTTGCCTTGATGCTGTCTTCCTCTTCATAAATATGATCCTTTTTGGACCGTTTATCTTTTTCCTGTCCAAAGCGGCGTTTTTCTTCCTCTCTGTGCTTTTCGACATCCTTGCCCGCAGTCTCCGGTGCAAAGCCCTTGCCCGCTCCCTGTCTGCGCTGTTTATCTCCCTGTCCGCCATTTCCTCTCTGATCGCGGTCACTATTGCCATAAGGTCTGCCGCCGCCCGAACTGCCGCTGCCGCTGCGGTAACCGCCCTGACCGCTGCCAGCGCCCGGCCTGCTGCCGCCGTCATTCCTGCGGCCCTGTCCCTGAGACTGACCCTGGTAGGATCCTCTGCCGTCTCTGCCGTCTCTGCCGTCCCGTCCGTCTCTGTTGTTTCCATAAGAGGTTCTCTCATTGTTTCTTCCTCCCTGAGACTGATTCTGGCCGTAGCCTCCGCGGTCGCTTCTGTCATTTCTCTCGCCTCTGTCCCCGCGTTCCCCTCTTGCAGGTCTGTCATTTCTGGATCTGTCGCTGCGCTCAGGCCTGTCATTTCTCTCGGATCTGTCACCTCTCTCAGGTCTGTCGCTGCGCTCGGGCCTGTCGTTTCTCTCGAATCTGTCACCTCTCTCAGACCTGTCACCTCTCTCGGGTCTGTCACTGCGCTCAGGCCTGTCACCTCTCTCGGGTCTGTCACCTCTCTCAGGCCTGTCACCTCTCTCGGGTCTGTCACCTCTCTCAGGCCTGTCACCTCTCTCGGGTCTGTCGTTTCTCTCGGGTCTGTCACCTCTCTCGGATCTGTCATTCCTCTCAGGTCTGTCTGCCGCCTCCGAAACCACTCTGCCCTGCTGTGCCTGTACGCTTTTCTCGTTCTTTACGGTTTCCTCAGCCTGTTTTGCCGCATTCACTTTTGCCGCGTCCTGACCGCCTCCCCTGTTTTGCTGAGGCTTTCCCGGCACCATCTGTACGCTTGGCGTAGGAGACGGCGGCGTCAGCGGTTTAATCGGCGTTCTGCGGACAGGAGCCGACTGACTCTGACCGAAACGGTTCTGGCCGCTCTGTGAGCCGCCCTGGCCTCTGCCCTGTGTCTGTCCTCCCCTGGATTTACCCTGGTTTCCCCCCTGGCCGTTTCCCTGACCCTGGGGTCTTCCGCCGGACATCTTGGAATTCTGGGGATTGCTGACAAAAATTATTTTTTTCTTTTTTTGCGGAGTTTTGGCCGTATCTCCCTGTTCAGCGGGTTTATCTTTCTGTTCCCTGGTTTTTGTCCCCTGCTGCCCGGCCTCTTTTTCCGTATGTTCTGTATTTTTGCCCCGTGTCCCGGGTTCCTCCCCCTGTGCCCTGCTCTTTTCCGCCTGCACTGCGGGGGTTTCGCTTTGTACCTTGGACTCTGTCTTCATCTCTGTCTTCTTTTCCTCACCTGAAGCAGCCGCTTTCGCGAAATGTTTTCTCACCATCTGCGCCGCTTCCTCTTCTATGCTGCTCTGCGCCACTTTGGCTTCCACGCCTTTCTCCTGCAGGAAAGCCAGAACTTCTTTGCTCGATTTTTCCAATTCTTTTGCAAGTTCATGTACTTTGATTTTCGCCATGCATGCTACCTCCTAGTTTTCCGTTTCTTCCAGTTGTTTTATCACCGCCCGGGCAATTCCTTCATCCGTAACCGCCAGCGATGACCGTAAGTCCTTTCCCATGGCGCCCCCCAGTTTTTCTTTTGTCCCATACACAAAATACGGAACTTCATAAAACGAGCATTTATTGGAAAATAACTTTTTTGTATTGTCTGAAGCATCTTCCGCCACAATGACCAGAAACGCGGACCCGCTTCTGACCGCATCCTGCGTGCCGGACTCACCGCTCACTACATTCCTCCCCCGCATGGCAATTCCTAACAGGGAATAGATTTTATTTTGCTTCAATCTGCTTAAACTCCTTCTCTAAGACATCATATACTTCCTCCGGGATACTCATTTTGAAAGAACGCTCCAGACCTTTGCTCTTTCTTGCCTTTTTCAGACACTCCTCCGATATACAAAGATATGCGCCCCGTCCGTTCTTTTTTCCTGTGACATCCAGAACGATCCCGTCCTCCGCGGTCTTTAAGACCCGCATCATTTCTTTTTTACTCTTCATCTCACCGCAGCCGACGCACTGCCGCATGGGAACCTTTTTATTCATCTGTTTCCTCTTCATACTCCCCGTCATAATTTTCGTCGTACTCGCTGTACTCTTCGTCGTACTCCTCATCATACTCGTCGTACTCGTCCACATAATCCTCATAACGGAAGCCGGGCGCATCTTTCGCCTGTGTCTCGGATTTAATATCGATCTTATATCCTGTGAGCCGTGCGGCAAGTCTTGCGTTCTGTCCCTCTTTTCCGATGGCAAGAGACAGCTGGTAATCCGGAACCACCACCTTGGCGGTCTTCTCGTCGGGATCGGCAAACACCGCTACAATTTTTGCCGGAGAGAGCGCGTTCTGGATCAGATTTCCGGGGTTATCATCCCAGTTTACAATATCGATCTTTTCTCCCCGCAGTTCCTCCACAATGGAATTGACTCTGGCGCCGTTCAGCCCCACACATGCGCCCACCGCATCCACGTTTGGATTGTTGCTCCACACCGCGATCTTCGTACGGCTGCCGGCCTCACGGGCAATACTCCGGATCTCCACTGTGCCGTCCCTGATCTCCGTCACTTCCGACTCAAACAGCCTCTTTACCAGTTCCGGATGGGTGCGGCTGACATTGATGCGGGGACCTTTGGGCGTATTTTTCACATCCAGAATGTAGACCTTGATTCTCTCCGTGGGCTTGAATATTTCTCCCTTTACCTGCTCGCTCTCGCTCAGCATGGCGTCCGCTTTGCCCAGATTTATACTGATGTTCCTGCCCACATAGCGCTGTACCACACCGGTCACAACATCCTTTTCTTTTTCATAATACTGATTATAGATCACGCTTCTCTCTTCCTCGCGGATCTTCTGCAGGATCACGTTTTTGGCATTCTGTGTGGCGATACGCCCGAATTCCCTGGATTTGATTTCCACATGCAGAATATCTCCCACCTGAGCTTTCTTTGAAATCTCCAGAGCGTCCTGAAGCGCAATCTGCAGACAATCGTCCTCCACCTCTTCCCTGGTTGCCATCACTTCCTTTTCCGCGTAACACAGAAAATCGCAGGTCTCCCGGTTAATCTCCACTTTGATGTTGTCCGCCTTGCCGAAGTGATTCTTGCATGCTGTCATCAGTGAATTCTCTATGGCATCAAACAGTGTGTCCTTGCTGATTTCTTTCTCCTTTTCCAGCATATCCAATGCTTCCATTAATTCCTTATTCATTTTTTGTTTGTCCTCCTCTATGTTCTGTCTTTTAAAAGTCAATCGTCAGACGGATCTGGGCGATATCTCTGCGGGAAAAAGTACGCTCACTGTCTTCCTCGGATATGGTTATGCTGTCCTCGTCAAACCGCTCCAGTATGCCCTCAAATTCCTTGCGCTTTTCTACGGGCCTGTAGAGTTTGATCTCCACTTCCTGGCCGATGCTCTTTGACAGATGCTTATCTTTTTTCAGCACTCTGCCAAGCCCCGGACTGCTCACTTCCAGAATATAGGCATCCTCAATAAAATCCTCTCTGTCCAGTTCATCCGACAGTGCTCTGCTGACATTTTCACAATCCTGGATGTTGACCCCCTGCGGTTTGTCAATATAAGCGCGCAGATACCATTCCTCTCTCTCCTTTACAAATTCGACATCATAGATCTCCACGCCATACCTCTCTGTAATGGGCAAAAGCAGCGCTTCCGTCCGCGCCTCGCATTCCTCCCTTTTCAGCATTCCATCACCCGTTCCTTTCCATTTTCCCAACTATACAAGAAAGAGTGGCGCGCTGTCCACTCTTACTCTAGTAATCATCATTCATCTAGTGGATATTATAGGTAATTATCGGTATTTTGTCAATAGAAAGAAAGCATTCTTCCGGGAAATTTCTATGGAATTTCTGCGGGATTTCCGCTGCTGTTTATGCTGTTTATTGTTCCTTTTCGGGTGTCAGTCTCATTCTGCTCAGCACCGCCAGGATTTCGTATTTGCGCGGCATGTCCATCCATCTCCCGCATTCCGTGAAAAATGTGGAGTAGACTGATTCCAGCCCCTCCCTCTCCACTTCCTCCAGCAGTCTCTCCACCTCTTCTTTCCGGCGGATCCATCTGCAGGCACATTCTTCCTCTGTCTCCCTGCCCGCATCGCCCATAATGCTCTCACCGGAAAACTTCTGAAACCGTTCCAGAGGATTGACCTGATTTATCAGCCTTCTCACCAGAAAAGCAATGGCGTTTAACTGTGGAATTGACGCAATGTTATGCAGCATGCGGATATCCACCTGTTCCTCTCCCAGGATAAGGAAGCCCAGTTCAGATACGCGCATCACTTCCGTAGAGGATCCCGCCGGTCGGACGCTCAGTCGGTTTGCGTCCACACGGTCCTCACAGCTAAAATCCGCGGCATCCAAAAGCGCTCCCACATTCTCTCTTCCCAACAAACGCTGCCGCGCTTCGCGAGACAGCTTATTGTAAGAAAAATATCCGCTCTGCAGTTCTCTGGCGGTATTTGTCACCTCTTCTATCCTATAGTCTTTCATCATAAAAATCCGGTCCGCCGCCCGCAGGTATTCGCTGCTGCCGCCGATTACCAGAATGGTAGAGACCCCCTTTGTCTCTGCCAGTTCCCGCACGCGGTCCACAAAAGGAGTGATCGGCTCTTTTTCGATCAGTTCTTTCATGACAGGATCCTGGATCATAAAGTTCGTGGCGGATTTGTCCTCATCGATCAGCAGAAGCTTCACGCCCCATCCCACCGCTTCCATAACATTGGCCGCCTGCGAGGTGGAGCCGGAGGCATGGTTCGTGGAAAAATCTCCCGGATCACCCCCGGGAATCCATTTGATAAAAGGCGAAAGGTTTACATGGCGGACGCTGCGTCCATCCTCCGCCGAAATTTTCATTGCGGAGGGCTCCGTGATCACCAGTTCCCTTCCATCCCCCTCTATGTGGTTATAAATCCCTGCGCTCAGTGCGTCCAGCAGCGTACTCTTTCCGGAATATCCTCCGCCGGTTATGACCGTAACCCCCTTTTTAAAGAGCATGCCTTTCACACCCGCCACCTCCGCTTCCTCTCCCCGCACGGACAGGAAAGGGACGGCTCCGGAAAGAGGCAGATCGCCATCTTTTTGTCTGGGGAGAATACTTCCGTTTGCCACAAAGGCACAGCAGCCGTTCTCCCGCAGCCATTTTCTGATTGTCTCCTGCTTTTCATACAACGTCAGAGCATTCTTCAGTCCCTCCCGGTCAAATTCTTCCACAAAGCGGTTGACGGCTTCCGGCAGATCCTTTATCAGCATCTGTCTCGCCTTTTTGTGCTTTCCCTCCGGCAGCTGCACCTGCAGCATAAGACTGACGCAGAGGTAAGCCGGTATATGCTCATGATCATCCAGAACAGCGATGGTATTGCCGCTTATGATCCTGTAATACTTCTGCGGCACACGGGTAATCGAAACCACATTTCTGTCCAGCACCTTGTGATCCGGCTCATAAATATAATAATGTCCGTTCTCTTTGGCCGTGCGTTTTCTGTTGTCGTTTTGTTCGTTCAATGTTCTGATATAGGGAATGAACGCACGAAAAATATAGTCGCGCGCCGCCACACACGTCTCCTCTGTCCGCAGCAGTTTCAGGGGAATATGCACGGTCACTGTGGGCCTGGACAATTCCAGACGATTGCTCTTCGTAATCTCATAACCGATCTCATCGTCCCAGTACATGGCATGATTGTGGACAATAGGATCACAGTCGCCGGGCGTCTCACACAGCTTTCCCTCGTACATTTCTTCGTAAGTTTCACTTGCAGGTTTCATGTTTGTGATAAAGTAATTCAGTCTTTTCAATGTTTGTTCTCCTCTTTCAAATGTCATAAACAACGGACACCTCGCTCCGCGAACTGTCCTTATGTTAACAAAAGCCGCGCAAAACAGACCTTCCGTCTGCTTAGCGCGGCTTGCTGTGCGCACCAAATGGCCGTACAAAAAGGACACACCGCTATGATGTGTCCTGTCGTAAACAGTATTCATAAAGGCATTCAAAAAATCGGCGCTCCTGCGCCCGCTATTCAGTTAAATCGGGACTCCATCCTCTTTTGCTCTCTTATTCTCTCTCATAATACAACCCCTCCTTTAACTGAATCATCTAAGTACTGCGTGTAAGTATACCACCTGCCGCAGAAAAACGCAAGCGATTCTGCGGTCCCGCGGCAAAAATGCTCAGTTTACAATCTGGCGGTTAAGTTTTTTTCGGATATCGCGCCAGTTTGGCATATATTTATCCATCAGCGCTACGAATTTTTCGTTGTGACTCTTTTCTTCCAGATGTACCAGTTCATGAAGGATTACATATTCCAGACATTCCGGCGCTTTCTTTGCAAGCTGGAGATTGAGCCATATTTTATGAGTTTTTACGTTGCATGTACCCCAGCGGGTAGTCATGTTTTTTGTCTGCCATCCATCCGGGTGCAGGCCGGTGATCTGTTCCCATTTGGGAAGTACACGCTCAATTTCTGCCTTGAGGATGCCGCGATACCACTCGTTCACATACTTCCCGCGTTGTTTGGCAGTGCTGTTTTCCCGCACCGTAAGGACAGCTTTATCACCGTCCAAAATAAGGGAATTGCCCTTATTACTATATTTCACAAGCAGCTCGTATTGGCGTCCCCACACATACAATGAATCGCCGGACACATATTCTCCTGCTGTCTGCCGGGGCTGCCTGTCAAACTTTTCCTGCTGACGCCGTATCCAGTCTATTTTCGTGCGAATCAACAATTCTATACTTTCATCACTCAAATAAATCGGGGCGGATACCTCTACATGGCCATCTGGCGGTTTGACGTAGAGGTGCATATTTTTAATTGCCTTTTTTGTCACGGACACTTCTAT
>JAAVAG010000217.1 GCA_014804185.1 Lachnospiraceae bacterium | reverse complement strand
GGGAATGGACTGCGCCAGAAACACAGTCAGAAACGCCCCCATATAACCGCCGATCTGCCACACCAGATAGGCCATCAGCATGGGAAAAACAAGCTTGCTGATCTTATGAAAAGGCGGCTCATATTTGGCATCCTCCGTACCCCGCAGGAGCAGATTTTTCAGTTCCCCTACGCTGCGGACGATATATTCCGCCTTTGCCTCTTTCAGTTCTTCCATGGATCCAAAACCATAGGAAACCGCAATTGTAGTAATATCGTGGGCCTGTCCGCCCTCCACGTCAAACTTCCGGTCGCCGATGATCGCGGCTGCCTCATGTCCCGGCTTTTTTCCGCCCAGAAGCTGCCTCAGCGCCTCCTCCACCACCTCGGATTTCTCCGATCTGGCGCCGTTTAATTCGCTGCCCACCACCACATCAAAATAGCTGCGAATATGAAAATGTTCCAATATCTGTTCCACATACACCTGCGGCTTGCTGGAGGATACGGCCAGTTTTTTCCCTTTTTCTTTCAGACTCTTCAGCATCTGCGGAACGCCCGGATAAACCGCGTTCTGAAAGATCCCTTTCTCATTAAAATACTCACGGTATTTTCCTACCGCCTCCTGGGCTTTTGCCTCGTCAAACCCGTAAAACTCCATAAAGCTGTTCTTCAGGGGCGGTCCGATAAAGGGCTCCAGCTTATCCAGATCCGGCTCATCGATGTCAAAACAGCGCAGCGCGTACTGCACGCTTTTCGTGATGCCCTCCTTGGAATCCGTCAGCGTTCCGTCCAGATCAAACAGTAAATAATCAAACATAACTTTGTACCTCTTTTCCCGGCAGTCAGGCCCGGCATTCCCCTCTTGTCTCCGTCATGCATCATCCCCGTAACGTTATCTGCACACCCTCCTGACACAGCAGCAGCGCCACCATGGCGATGGCTATGACAATCTGGATGATGGCGAACCGAAACACCGTCTGTGTATTGGACCAGCCCTTTGCCCTGCGCACGTGATCGTGCACGGGCAGATGCGTATTTTTCAGAACGTGAATATTGAGAAAACGGAGCAGGAATACTTTAAACAGTCCCAGCCCTCCGTCCAGAATCAACATAAAGGCGGCGGGAATATACAGCAGCGGCATTCCGGTTTTCAGCGCCGCGATACTGATGAAAATGCCCATTGCCCTGGAGCCAGCATCCCCCATCATCAGGTTGCTGGGCGCCGCGTTATACCAGAGATATCCCAGAATACAGACGATAAAAAGCAGCATCACATAGGAGAATTCCCCCGATATCCCCGCCATCCTGTCCACCACATACAGGCTGCTCAACGTTATGATGGCCAGCGTGCCGGACAGTCCATCCACACCGTCCGCACAGTTGGTCACATTGATGGATACCCACACCAAAATGACGATCAGCACCCCGTATACCGGTTTCATGATCTCCACCTGCATCCCCAGGGAGGCTATGGTAATCACATTGGAGTTATAATGCAGGAAAGTCACCGCCGTGGCCGCTGCTATCAGCAGATCCAGCACACCCTTTTTGTATTCCCCCCATGCCTTATCGGCGGCATCGTCAAAATATCCCGTAAACATTTCCGCGACGACCAGCGCCAGATAGATCATAATCTCCATATCCATGGCCGCAAACAAAAAGGCGGAAAAAGCGAATACCAGAATAAAAATAATGCCTGCTCCCCTTGGTTTTCCCTCGGAAAGCTTGCCGTCGTGGGCAAACTCTCTTCCGTGATCCCTGGGCAGAAATCTGCTCAGCCCGGAGAGCAGCAGACAGGTCGCTGCAAAAGCCGCCATAATACCGATAAACGCCACCACAGGATAATCCATTCCCAAAAAGTTTACAATCATTTTTCCCCCTCCTGCCCATATTATGGGCATCCCGCTACCAGCGGGCATCCAGTCATACCCCATGCGCGCTGCGGCGCGCTCATATCTTATCGACTACACCTCTTACGGCCTGCGGACATCCGGCTCTCTGATGGCCTTGGGCAGATTCCACCTGTAAAGAGTGGCCAGCATGCGCATACCAAAGACCCACAGCACGCTGGAAAAGATCGCAGCCCATTCCGGCGCTCCCACATTCCAGAGCAGATAATAGCAGCAGCCTCCCGTGATGGACGCCACCGCATAGACCCGTTTGCGCAGGACAAAAGGAATCTCCATAACCATCAGATCTCTGATCAGACCTCCGCCGATCCCGGTGAGCATCCCCATACACACGACCAGAAACCCGTTTTCTCCGTATCCGGCTTCAATGGCCGCCTGTGCGCCGATCACCGTAAAAGCGCCCAGCCCCCACGCGTCGAACACATTGTTTACGTGATCGATCACCTGCTCCTCGGACAGATATCTGTCCTGAAATATCATGGCCAGCAGAAATACCGCCAGCGCCGCTGCCGCCGCCATGCAGACATATAAGCTGTTCTGAAAAAAAACCGGCGGTATACACCCCAGCATCACGTCGCGCAGCATACCGCCCCCCAGAGCGGTGATCACCCCCAGAAAAAGCACACCGAACAGATCCACTCTTTTCCGCACGGCCACCATCGCACCCGATACAGCAAAGGAGATTGTACCGGCTATTTCCAGGATATCAAACATTGTCCCCGCAAAATTCATATGTATCCCCCATTCCCGCTTTCACAGGCACCCGTTTCATCACTATAAAGCATGTCTTTCCGACAGATTTCCTGTGCGGCACAGCATGCCCCTTACCTATTATATATCTGACATGCCGTTTTTACAACCGGAACAAGAAACAAAAATACTTGACATTTCATTCAATTCAAAGTATAGTGAACAGAAATCAAATACAAAGATCTGCTAGGGGAGCACAAAGCTGAGATTGGACACCTGTCCTAACCCTCACTACTTGAACCGGACAATACCGGCGTAAGGAAGCATGTCATTCTTCGTGAAATCTGACTATACATTCCATATGTGTCGACAGTATCACATATCTGGTATTGTATTTTCATACCGCGCCGCAATGACTCTGTGTCCCTCCTGCGAAATGACAAGGAGGTTTTTTTATGCTTACTTTTCTGGATTTCTTTATCAACCACGAGGACGGTTATTACTCCATGAACAGCGCCGGATACTATGTGCTGATTGCCGTTCTCCTCATTTCCTGTGTTCTTGCTGCGCTGGTCGTGGACCGCAGGCAGAAAAACACCCGGCTGAGTCCTAAACGTCTGGCTGTCTGCGGCGTCGCCATAGCCATGGCGTTTGTCCTGTCGTTTTTCAAACTGGAAATGCCCTACGGCGGCTCTGTCACTCTGTTTTCCATGCTCTGCATCTGCATCATCGGATATTTCTATGGAATCAAAGCGGGTCTGCTGTCCGCCTTCGCCTACAGCATTCTGCAGTTTTTTCAATCCGGCGGTTCCTACATGCTCTCCCCCATGCAGATCTGCTGCGACTACTTTTTCGCATTCACCGCGCTGGGTCTGACCGGATTTTTCTATCAGAAAAAAGATAAATTCATCCTGGCCTATATCCTGGCGATTCTGGCAAGAGGGCTGTTCCACACTATCGGCGGATACCTGTACTGGATGGACTATATGCCGGACACCTTTCCGAAAGCCCTGGCACAGCTGTATCCCTTTATCTACAACTACGCCTATATTCTTGTGGAAGGCGCGGTCACGGTCATCCTGCTGAAGATCCCGGCCGTCTCCAAAATGTTCCGCAGGCTCCAGGCCATGGCGGAATAACGAGCCATGGCGGAATAACGGGACAGACGCCGCTTTTATACGGGGATCTCGCAGCCCAGATAAAAGGAGTAGAGGATCCTTTCTTTTACCCGCCTGCCCGTCAGATGCTCCAGGGCCTCCTCATAATAGTCAAGCTGCACCTTGTAGCGTCTGGCCAGTTCCTCCGGGGTGCGGATGACATCCGTCTTGTAATCCGCCACCACCAGTTCCCCCCTCTCCTCAAAAAAGACGTCCACAATTCCCTGTATGAGCACCGTCTCTTCGGAGGGAAACTTCCCTCCTCCGGGAGTGCCCAGCCTGTCCGCGGAGATCCCATACACGAAAGGCTGCTCCCGCCAGAGCAGACCCGCTTTCTCCGCGGCGGCCATGCGCCCCGCCAGGCTGCTGTCCATAAAGCGGAAGATCTTCTCCCCGGATACGGCTTTCCGGTACTCCTCCGTCAGTTTCCCGCTCTGCTGCATCCTGTCCAGCTCCCGCCGCATCCATTCTTCGCGGAGACTGCGCCCTTCCGCCGTATCATCCGCCCGGAAGCCGGGCCACGATGACAGATCCAGCAGTTCCATCACCCTGTGGAATGCGCTGCCCCTGGCGGCCCCGGAAATCTTCTCCTCCGCCTGCATAAATCTGGGAATATACGGCACGACCTCCGCTTCCTGAAACGCGTGGAAAGCGCCCTCCTCCGCTTCCTCCAAAGCGGCTATCTTCAGTTCCGACACTGTAGTCTTGGTGTACAGATTCGCCAGATCCGCATGCGGATATGTATATGCAAATCTTTCCTGGAGTTTCTGTAGCAGCTTTTGGTCCACATATGTTTCCCCGCACCGAAGCAGGTTTCTTCTTTCTTCCTCCCCGATGCTCTCTCTGATCTCCTCCGCCGCCAGATCCTCCCCGGTCCAGATGCAGGTGGGTCTGCAGATCTGCAGCAGCAGATCCATGCAGGACGCCGCCCGATACAGCGCCGCATAAGACAGAGGTTCCGCCTCAGCATCCGGTATTTCTCCCCCCTGACCGGGATCCCGGCGGAGACGATTCTCCATCTCCGCTTCCTGTGCCCTCTCCGCCGCATTTTCCAGCACACCGGTGAGAATCAGCTTTTCCTTTGCCCTGGTCATGGCCACATACAGCACCCGTATCTCTTCCGCCAGATTCTCCCGCCGCATCTTTGCCGCCAGAGCCTTCTTGCGCAGCGTACGGTTTTTCAGCCGCCTGTCGGGATTCACATAATCCGTGCCGATGCCCAGATCCATATCTACGATCATGGCCTGCCCCGTATCCTGCATATTGAACCGTTTGGACAGTCCTGCCACAAAGGTAACCGGAAATTCCAGTCCCTTACTCTTGTGAATGCTCATGATCCGCACCACATCCGCATTTTCATCCAGAATATTCGCCTCTCCATAATCCACGTTATATTTCTGCAGCTGTTCCATATAACGGATAAAGTGATACAGGCCATAATAACTGGTCTTTTCAAATGCCCGCGCCTTTTCCAGAAGCATCTCCACATTGGCCAGCCTCTGTTCCCCCGCGGGCAGGGCGGCCACATAGTGCAGATAACAGGTCTCGTCAAACAGCGTCTGCAGCAGCTTTCGGATGGGCATATAGATCGTGTATCTGCGGTATCGCTGGATCATTTTCAAAAATGCGGCGCATTTTTCCTCCATAGAATGTCCTTCCCGAGACGCGCACCATTCCAGATCCTCATACAGCAGCCTGCGCTCCTGCCCGTTTGTAACTTCCGCCGCCTCTGCTTCCCCGTCCGCCGCCAGATCCGACGTCTCCGCCTGCCCGGCGGCAGTTTCGGCAGTCTCCTGCACATGACGCCGCACCAGCGCGATCTCTTCGTCTGTAAAGCCCCCGAACACCGACTTCAGCACACCGAACAGAGGCACGTCCTGCAGCGGATTATCCAGCACCCTCAGAAACTGCAGCACCGTCTGTATCTCGTTGGTGGCAAAGTATCCCGTTCTGGAGGAAATATAGACCGGAATACCCTCCCGCTCAAAAACTTCCCGGAACTCCTCGTCCCATCCGCTGTTGGTGCGCAGAAGCACTACGATATCCCTGTACTGCAGGGGCCGGAGAAGTCCGGTCTCTTTGTCCGTCACTTGAAATTCCCTGCGCAGCTGGCGGATCTTTCTCGTGATACCAAGCGCTTCCAGCGCCCTGGGGGAGAGTTCCTCTCCTTTCTCCGGCTTTTCCATCAGGATCAGTTCGCTCTCACATCCCTGGCTTGCCGGATACACGGCTCCCTCGTGAAGCGCCGCGCGATCGTCATACACAATGCCTCCCACCTGCCTGGTCATAATGCGGCCAAACACCTCGTTTACCGTGCGGATCACCTCCGGGCGGCTGCGGAAATTCCGGTGCAGGTCAATCCGCCTGCAATCCTGACTGCCGCTGCTTTCATAGTCATGGTACTTTTCCAGAAACAGTTCCGGCCGCGCCAGACGAAACTTGTAGATGCTCTGTTTTACATCTCCCACCATAAACCGGTTAAAGTTTCCGTCCTCCTCCCCGGACACCGCTTTCAGAATATATTCCTGCACCAGGTTGCTGTCCTGATACTCATCGATAAGCACTTCCTGAAAATATTCTCTGTACTCCATGGCGGTCCGGGTGGGCGTCACGCCCTCCTGCGTCTTCTCCAAAAGGATCCTCAGAGCCATATGCTCCATATCCGAAAAATCCAGCAGATTTTTCTCCCGCTTGGCCTCCTCCATGCGCCTGCCAAATTCCAGGCACAGATCCGCCAGCGTCTCCACCGCCCTGCCACATTCCTGCATCTGCTCCACTGCCAGAGCCATCGGCGTGACAAAGTATTGTTCCTGCATCTCTTTCAGACTGTCCTTTACGCCGTTGCGAAGCTTTTTGGCCAGTTCCCGCAGCTGCGGATCCACGGATTCGTCCTTTTTGGAGGAAAGCCTGCCGAAAGAAACCGCAGGCAGGGCGGCTTCCAACTGCGAGAGGCTATCCATCCGCAGCAGTTTTTCGATCTGCTCTTTCTCCTGTTCCACCGTCTCCCCGTACATATACGGACCGGCCGGCTGCATGCAGAGTCGATTCACCCGCTCCATCTGCTCCACGCAGCCGGAGAGCATCCTGTGCAGGTGCTCTTTCAGAAAAACCGCCCAGTCCTGCCCCTCCATATCCGCGCCGTCCCTGATCTGATAATCCGCCTTTCGCTGCTCCAGCCACTCCTCCGGCCAGGGCTGGCTCATGGCAAAGTCATGCAGATTCAATATATGCTCCTCCAGCGCGCTTTCTCTGCCGTTTGGACAGTATACCTCCACACAGTGGTGAAAGTCCTCTTTCCCTTCTGCGAACCGGTCCTCCAGAAGCTGCCCCAGCACTTCCTGCCGCAGCAATTCGATCTCTCCCTCCTCCGCTACCCGGAAAGCGGGATCCAGACCGATGTCGTTGAAATTGTTTCGCAGAACAAACAGACAGAAACTGTCTATGGTAGTGATCTGAGCATTGTGAATCAGCGTGGCCTGTCTCTGAATATGCGCGTTTTCGGGCTCCTCTTCCAGCCGGGCCGCCACGGCGGCGCCGATTCTCTCCCGCATCTCCGCGGCGGCGGCATTGGTAAAAGTCACCACCAGCAGCCGGTCGATGTCAACCGGATTTTCCTTCCTGCAGATCATCTGCACAATGCGCTGCGTCAGAACCGCTGTCTTGCCGCTGCCCGCCGCGGCGGACACCAGAAGATTGCAGCCGTGCAGGCTGATAACCTCCTGCTGCTCCGGGGTAAAATGAATCGCCATTTTTATAACCATTCTCCTTTCAGAACCTGAAAATTTTAATTTTCAAGCATATCTCTGCGGATCGCCTCCATGACCTCTTCCCTGCTCATATTCTCTATGGTGCGCTTCCGGTAGCCCCGGATGGACGGATCAAAACCGCACACACCGGCAAATTCGCAGTAGGTACACGCCTCCCTGTTCCCGTCCACATAAGGGTTTGTTCCGATCTCGCCGCCCAGAATCTCCCGTCCGATACATTTGATCTTCCGGCTCACGTAGTCGGACACATCCCGCAGTTCCTCCGTGCTCATCACGGAAGATCTGGCCGACAGAGAGCCGTCCTTTTTGCGCTCCACCGGTATCACATCCGATCTTCCCTCCATCCGGGCATCCAGCCTGCCTACCACATCCTCCCCGCTGTTCACTATGCCGCCGCTTCTGAGTCCGGCGGCGATTCTTGCATCCAGTTCCTCCCGGGTCAGCGGCTCAGCGGCCTCCACGGCAGGATCGGACACGTGATAATACAGCATGGCCGCCGGCACTGCTTCCTTGTCCGGATGTTTTTTCCGTTCCAGTTCCATGGCGGCGTTCATATAAACCACCAGCTGCAGCTGCAGACCGTAGTACAGGGCAACCAGGTCAAACTGCCTGCTGCCGGATTTATAATCCACCACCTTGACATACACATGCTCCCCGTCCTCGCAGGTATCGATCCTGTCGATACGCCCCCGAAGCCGTATTTTCTCCTGCTCCGACAGATCGATGCTCACACTGTCCAGATCGGACACTTTGGAGAAAGAAAGTTCATAGCTTTCCGGTACAAACATCCCTTTGCGCAGCTGATACTGCATGGTCAGCACCGTGCGGGTCAGTATACGCTTCATCCGCTGTACCGCATACGCGCTGCGGGCGCTGCTGTAGAGCACCGTATCCCCATACTGGGCCGCCACCGCTTCCACAGCCTGGGAGACCGCCTCCCGCCCGAAGCTTTCCGGAAAATTAAACCAGGTATAGCCGCTCTCCTCCAGTTTTCCGGCAAATGTCTCCAGCACGCTGTGAAACACATTTCCCATGTCCGCCGCGTCAAATCCGAATTCCCGGCGCTGCTGCAGGTTCAGCCCGTATTTCAGAAAATGTTCATAGGCGCAGGCGGCATAAGTCTCCAGTCTGCTGACGCTCCCTTTCAGAATCTGTCCGTAAAGCGCCCTGGCAGTCTCTCTGCCCAGAGGACGGTTCTCATACCGTCTGAACGCCGCCTCGGTCAGCATTTCCAGCCTGTTCGAATCCTCGTCATCCAAAGTCTCATATGCGTGGCAGAGCGTAAACAGTTCCGGCAGCCGGGAGGGGAAACCTCCCGCATAGTCCCGAAGCCCGGCTGCAAGATATCTCATGCCGGAGGCCGGGGTCATAATCTGCTCCATGGCAGGCCGGGTCTGCGGATGCCAAATCTCCAGCGCGGGGTACAGCTTCTGCATCATATCGATCAGATAAGCCGGACGCAGGCTTTTGCCTGCTCCGTCTATCCGCGCATAGGACAGATACAGTTTTTCCGACGGTTTGGTCATATTCAGGTACAGATACAGTCTCTGTATGTACATCTTCTGCCTGGGAGAGGGCGCCAGTTCCAGTTCGGACTGTCCCAGAAACTCTCTGTCGATATCCGATATGATGCCGCCTTTTCCGCTGTTTCTGGGAATATTGCCGTCATTTACTCCCAGAAAGAATAAAACCCTGACCTCGCTCAACCGCGTCCGCTCAATATCCCCCACCAGTATGCGGTCCACATTCTGCGGGATTGTACCCACCTTGATCTCGCCGAACCCGGCGTCCAGTATATCCGCAAACTCTCTCAGTGTGAGCGTCTCTTCTCCTAGAAGTCCTATGATCTGATCCAGCAGCTGCATGACAAGCCGGTAGATCTGCTGGTATTCCGCCGCCGCGGCAAGCTGGTTTTCCTCCTCAAACATCCTGCCCAGCGCCGCCAGCTTTGCCGCCGCCCGGGACACAGTCAGAAAATCATACAGCGCATGTACAAATACCCCCGCCGTCTCTTTCCGCTTCAGGGAAAGCAGCGGAGCCAGGGAATCTATCAGGCGCTGCCGCATTTCGTTGATCTGCGCCATCCGCTCCGTTTCCCTCTCGTCCCCGGCCGCTTTGCGCACAAACAGACTCTCCCACTTTCTGCGGCCGCGGATCCCTGCCTGCAGAATATAATTCTCCAGAATATCCACTTCCCCGGGCGCAAAATCCGCCATACCGCTGCGCAGATACTGGAACACGTCCGTAGGCAAAAAATCTCTTTCCAAAATCCCCAGGGCGCTGCGGATATATTCGATAAAAGGATTCAGGACGATTCCTCTGGTGCGGTCCACATAACAGGGGAGCCCCAGTGCGGCAAACTCCGTGTCTATATCCTCCGCGTATGCCTCCAGATCTCCGCAGACCACCGCCATGTCACGATAACAGTACCCCTGGCCGCGGACAAGCTTCTGCATCAGTATTCCTGTCTGCCGCACCTCCTCCCGGACGCTGGACGCCTCATAGATATGAATACTCTTCTGCCTTTTTCCGTATGTCCTGCCGGGATACCGGAACAGATGTCTTTCCAGATGAGCCAGCGCCGAATTGCCGGAAAAACGGTTATGATCCGCATCCTGCCCGATCGTGACATCCCCGCCCCGCTCTGTCCCTGTCTCCGATGCAAGCCGACACAGATCCCGCACTGTCTTCCCGCTCAGATAAAACAGATCCTGCTCCCCCACGGCCTGCAGGGCATCCGCATCCCCGTCCTGCGTCACAGTGACCACCACTTCGTCGGCCAATGTCATCAGTTCCCGGATAACCCGGTTTTGTATGGGGGTGAAACCGGTAAAGCCGTCAAACACAATGACGCTGCCCTTAATCAATTCCGATTTATGCAGTTGTCTGCGCAGCACATCCAGTGTCTCCTCAGTGGTGATAAACTGCCCCTCTATGTACTCCCGGAATCCCTGATACAACATCTGCAGATCCTGCAGCTTTGCTTTCAGCGCACCCTTTTTTTCCGAAAAGGCAATGAGTTTATCCACATCCTCCACACTGATGCCGTACTGCATAAACTCCGACACCGCGCTCTTTACCTCGTGGATATACCCCTGTTTGTTCAGGTTGCCGCCCAGTACCGGAAGCCTGTCCTTTAAGTCCGCGGCGACTTTCCGCAGCACCAGACTTTTGCCCACATCGTCCAGCACAGGCTCCCCGCCTCCGCCCGTCTCCTCAAAAATGCGGTGCGAAAGCCTCCCGAAGCTGAGGACATCGATATTCATGATTCCCCCGCGGCTGTGCATGGCCACCAGTTCCTTCTGGGTCTGCATGGTAAACTGGTCCGGCACAATCACAAGAAAATTCTGCCGCGGATGCTGCATGGATCTGTCGATCAGTTCTCTGAACAATTTTGTACTCTTGCCGGCTCCCGAACCGCCGAAATAAAACCGCAGGCTCATATGACTCCCTTCCTCCGCTTTAACGTAAACCTCCACAGATAATCCGCCGCTTCCTCCGCATAGTCGATTCCGATGCGTTTGCCCTCCGCAATCTCCTCCCGGTCAACTTCTATGCCCTCCGTCCAGTAAAATGTATCGCTCTTTACCATATCCACGGCATTGTCCTGCCTGGTAATATGCATGGCAATACAGAGACGTCCCGGCCCGTCGGCCAGGTGTCCGGACAGGGAATTGCCGCCGGTCCTTTTCCGCTGTGCCTGCCGGATCCGCTGTGCCTGCTTTTCCTCCCGAAGCCGCAGCATGATCCGGCGGGATTCTTCGTCAAACGGTTCCGTCATGCGGATCAGCACCGCCTGCGGGACATCCTCCACATTCGCCGCCACATTCATGCAGGAATACATTCCGTAGATCAGATATACATAGGATGTTCCGCCGATGTGAAACATGGGCTCTGTACGCGCCGTACGCTTTCCCCCGTAAGCATGGGAGCCCTTGTCCTCCGCTCCCATGTAGCTTTCCGTCTCCGTGATGATTCCGCGCACCGTGCCATAGGGCGTCTCATGCACCAGCACCTTTCCCAGCAGACCTCGGGCCAGCGCAAGGCCGTCCACCGTAAAAAAATCCCTGTTCAGACGCCGCGGCTCTGATTTCCGACTGTTTTCCTCCATGCCGTAATCCCCCAATCCTGTATAAAATATTAGCAAAAGGCGGAAATTTCTTTCCGCCTTTTGACAATCCATATGCTGCTCTTATGACCTGCTGCCGTTTAATAATAATAGCCGTAGCTGTTCAATATACTCTCCCAGTCTGACATCGCCGCTCCGCCGACCGCAAAATAGTAGATCAGATAACCGCTGCTGAACACGATGGCAACAATGCTGCACACCAGTCCGCCAATCGCAAGACCGGAGAATTTCCCCCCATTTGGTTTTCTGGAAAGGATTGCAAGTACCAGACCGACAATACCTACAATCGCTCCGATACCGCAGCAGCAGCAAAGCAGAATGCCGACAATACCGCAGATCAGGGAACCGATTGCCATGCCGTTATTGGGATTGGCCTGGGGCGCCGGATTCGGATTGAATACGGGAGGAACTGTTCCATATGTATTCGGTGTTCCGTATGTCTGGCCGCTTTGCGGCGCTGTGTATGACGGATTGCCATACTGCTGTGAATTTCCATTGTTCTGATTATTGTTCTGAGAACTATTATAATCCATCTGACTCTCCTCCTAAGAATGGTTTATGCTCACCGCTATATTATATAACGTTTACCGGTGAAATGTCAATCTATTTCGCGACAACTTTGCGGCGTCCATAAACGATCAAAAAATGGTCAAAAGGCAGCCTCGCTTCTACGGCATGGCTATATGAAATACGCCCAGCATCACATTTTTCGCGATAAAATTCACCACGATCATTCCCAGCATCACATACAGGTATACCGGTCGGAACTGCATCCCGCGTATCCTGCCGCGGCTTACGCGCATCAGCGTCTGGGAGACAAAATAGACCACGTACAGCGCCACCCCATACACCGCCGGGAAATGATAATACAGCGCCATGGGAATATCTCCCCGCAGCAGAGCCCAAATCGCCCGGGTGCCGCCGCATCCCGGACAATACAGCCCTAATGCCGCCCGGAAAACACATCCTTCAAATTCCGTGGGAAGACGCCTGGCCATCCAAAGAAAAACCGCCCCCAGCAAAATAATAGGAATGGTAAAAATACACATCAGCACATACAGCATCGTGTCCGTATCCTGCATATCAAGACGAGACAGCGCTTTCCGCAATCTTCCTGGCTCTTTCCCGCTCTTTTCTGTCTGCATTTCTTTCACGCGTTCACCCCTCCGGGCATGCTGCCCGGTCCTTTATCCGCAGTTCCACAGGACAGTGGTCCGACCCCAGTACCTCCGTGTGGATTACGGCGTCCTCCAGTCTGTCTTTCAGACACTCCGACGCCAGAAAATAGTCGATACGCCAGCCCGCGTTTTTCGCTCTCGCCTGAAAACGATACGACCACCAGGAATAGATTCCCTCTCTGTCAGGGTAAAAATACCGAAAGGTATCAATAAATCCGTCGGAGAGCAGCTTTGTCATCTTCTCTCTCTCTTCGTCCGTAAATCCCGCATTTCTGCGGTTGGTTTTCGGATTTTTCAAATCGATCTCCCTGTGCGCCACATTCAGGTCGCCGCAGAAGACCACCGGCTTGTTTTGCTCCAGTTTTTTCAGATAGGCTCTGAAATCATCCTCCCACTTCATCCGGTAATCCAGTCTCTTTAATTCGTCCTGGGAGTTGGGCGTATAGACCGTTACCACATAATACTCCTGAAATTCCGCTGTGATCACCCTGCCTTC
>JAAVAG010000216.1 GCA_014804185.1 Lachnospiraceae bacterium | reverse complement strand
GGAATACAGCCTGTTCCCACGGACACCGCTTGCCCCATGATTACATCGTATAACTCTTCTCTTCTTTTTTCGGACAGTTGTTTGGAATCGTTAACATATAAAATTTCACAATCTTTGGGCAGAATCACCGCGCCTGCCACCACCGGACCGGCAAGAGGCCCACGTCCGACTTCATCGATGCCGCAGATATACATACAGGAGGAATATTCCCGCTCGTATTGCCTCATCTGCCGTATTCTCTCCTTTTCTCTCTCCAGAGCCTCCGTCTTCCTGCGCGCAGCGGAGAGCAGCGCCTGTACGCCGCTCCTGCTGTCCTGTTCATACTCTTTCATAAGTTCAGGCAGCTTTTCCACATCCGCTGCCTGAAAAATTTCCCTGATCAAACTGATACTGATCTTCTGTTCCATGTCTGTCCCGCTTTCTGCCGCCCGGCTGTCAGGCCTCCTTATATCTTTCGCTGTCTGCCCGGCTTACTGATGCTGCAATATGCCAAATCTGGATAAAGGCCAGATTCTGAGCCATGCTCTCCCGATAATATCTTCCCGCCTGACATTCCCAACCGCGTCCGTTCTGCTGTCCGAACTGTTGTTGCGGTTGTCCCCCAGCACAAAATACTCGTCGTCCCCCAGTGTAATCGGCTCTATGGCACGGCCCGGATTCTGGATGACTTCCTTGCCGTATCCTTCCTCCAGCACTTCGCCGTTTATGTAAATCACTCCGTTCGTGTCGATCTGTACGGTCTCTCCGGGCAGGCCGATCACCCGCTTGATATAAAACTTGCCGTCATATTTAAAGGGAAATATGATGATATCGAATCTCTCCGGATCCCGGAAACGATAAGTGATCTTATCTACGATCAGATTGTCTCCCACCTTATCCGGATCCAGTTCCGATGTTCCCTGCAGAGTCGGCTCCATGGACGCGCCCTCCACGATGGTTCTCTGCCCCACAAACCTTATGATAAAATATGTCGCACACAGCACAATCAGCAGATAAAAGCTGGTGCTGAGTATTTCCCGCATTGTCTTATTCATGGCGCCACCTCCAGCGTAATTCTTCCCAGTCTTCCGCTCCGGAAATCGTCGATCAATATCCCGGAGGCCTTTTCATAATCCAGTTCTTCTCCCCGCGCAAAACATTTTCTCACCCTGGCCAGATCCTCCAGTATTTGAGAGGAATCCCCACTTTCTTCTATCTGATACCTGTTTTTCAGCATTCCCGGATAAAGCGTCCGTATTCTGTCCGCCAGTTCCTGCGCCAGTTCCTGGGTGAGTATGATTTCATCATTGATGGAACCCAGAAAAGCCAGATTTTTACCCACATTCTGATCCTCAAATTTGGGCCACAGAATACCCGGTGTATCCAGAAGCTCCAGGCTCTTATTCAGCCTGATCCACTGTTTTCCCTTTGTCACACCCGGCTTATTTCCCGTTCTGACACAGGATTTACCGGCAAATGCATTGATAAAAGCGGACTTTCCCACATTTGGAATGCCCACCACCATCGCTCTGATGGGACGGTTCACAATGCCGCGTCTGCGGTCTCTCTCGATCTTCTCCCGGCACACTTCCCGCACCAGTCCCTGGATCTGTTTTACCCCTGTACCCTCTCTGGCGTTGGTCTCCAGCACACGCAGCCCCCGGCTCTCATAGTACTTTGCCCACCGCCCGTTCTGCGCCGTGTCAGACAGATCCGATTTGTTCAGCAGGATGATCCGCGCCTTGTTTCCGGCCAGTTCATCGATATCCGGATTCCGGCTGGACAGCGGAGCCCTGGCATCCACCAGTTCGATCACCAGATCGATCAGCTTTATATCCTCCTGCATCATACGCTTCGCCTTTGTCATATGACCGGGATACCATTGATAATTCATATTTACACCCTCCTGCCCGCATCAGCGGGCATCAGATTTCCTCTATTTCACAAATCCCATGACATTCCCGCTGCCTCCCCTGTAGAACCATGCTCTTCCCAGGATATGCTCCTTTTTCACCATGCCAATATTGGCGGAGCGGCTGTCTTCGCTGTTGTTTCTGTTATCGCCCAGTACAAAATACTCGTCGTTTCCCAGAACAATGGCATTTTCCGCGATCCCCGCGTCCGTCATCCTGTCCAAGGCAATCTCCCCAGTTGGTTCTATCTCATTATTCACATAAAGCCTGCCCCCGATGATCTGCACGGTATCTCCCGGAACCGCCACTACCCGCTTGATATAATAATGCGATTTTTCATTGCCGTTCGGCAGAAATACAATCACATCCCCCTGCTTTGGTTCCCCCAGTATATAAGTAAACCGGTCAATATATACCGTATCTCCGTTTTGCACGCTGGGTTCCATGGAAACTCCGATCATGCTCGTAGTCATTCCGCCAAAATATACCAGTACAAAAGCGATAAAAGTAAGCACACAGATGCTGAACATCCAGCTGAATATTTCTTTGACCGTTCCCGCACTGATCTTTTTTCTTCTATGATAAAAACAAAGTCCCTTGTTTTTTCTCCCCATCCCGTATTTTCCTTATGTCATCAAAACCTGCCGCCAAAGTTTTATCCCATGATACTTCTATGTCCATTCAGCAATGGCATCAAGGTATTATACCATATTTCCCACAAAGAGAAAAGGGCAATTCCGGCGAATTGTTTCTGCCAATTCACCGAAGCCGCCCTCCTTTTCGTTTTCCTGCACGCCGCAGCGCGCCGGGATTATTTTACGATCTCTTTTACTTTTGCTTTCTTGCCGACGCGTCCTCTCAGGTAATTCAGTTTCGCACGTCTTACCTTACCGCGCCTTACGACCTCGATCTTTTCCACATTGGGAGAGTGCAGGGGCCATGTCTTTTCCACGCCCACACCATTGGAAGTCTTCCGGACTGTGAAAGTCTCTCTGCTGCTTCCGCCCTGTCTCTTCAGAACGATTCCCTCAAACACCTGGATTCTCTCACGGTTTCCCTCTTTGATCCTGCCGTATACCTTTACGGTATCGCCCACATGAAACTCGTCAACTTTCTCTTTCATCTGCTCTGCCTCAATGCTTCTGATAATGTCGTTCATCTCTTCGTCTCCTTTTTATATGGATGTTCTTAATACTATTGTAACAGAGGACCATCTTCTTTTTGCAACGTTAATACTTTACCATACGACGCCGATAAATGCAAGCGGTTTTTCACACATCCGGCGTCCGTCCGCGCAGCCAGTATATCTCTCCTCTGGAAAAATGAAGTCCCAACTTTTCCTGCATTTCCCCGGATGCCTGGTTGTCCGTACTGACCTGCCCATAGGGCGTAAGCCCCTGCTCCAGAAAAAGATTGATCATGTACGCCTCCAGCGCCCTGCCGATCCCTTTTCTCCGGCAGTCCGCAGATACCTCCAGCATACCGATGCTGCCCTCTTCATGGATGCCGATAAACCCCTCCAGACACTCTCCCGCGAAAGCGCCGTACATGCATCCCCGGCTGATCCTGCCCTGCAGATATTTCCGGTCCGCAAGGTGGTACTGCGCCGCCACCGTGTCCAGGTGCTCTAAGGAAAGCGCTCTGATTTCAAACTCGTCCGGCATCCTGCTGCCGTACCACGCCGCGGGAAGCGGCTCTTTTCTGGTATAGACGGCATGCCTGCAGCACAGAAAAGTTTCCATTCCCAGGATTTCTTCCGCAGCGCTCTTTACAGACTCCTGATGCACCGCAAAGAGAAGATCCTCCGGTTTCTGCCGCCTGTTTATCTCCCGGCATGTCTGCCGCAGAATCACCCGGCCCTCCTGCTCCCCTTCCGCCGTGATCATGTAGTTTCCGCTGACCCGGTCGCGCAGCAGAACTCCTTCCTCCCCGTCATACAGAATCTGCGCCTGTCCCCTGCGGAGCAGTTCAATCATATCAATGTGAAGCAGCTTGCTGCGCAGAAGCCTCTCTATACAGTTCTGTTCCCGTATATATCGCGCATAGAGATCCGGCCGCCGCTCCCTTGTGCGGCGCACGGCTTCCTCCAACCGCCACTGCCTGATCTTTTTGTGATTCCCCGACAGCAGCACCTCCGGCACCTCGCGACCCTGCCAGCACACCGGCCTGGAATACTGGGGATATTCCAGCAGACTGCCGTGGAAACTCTCTGTCTCCGCCGATCTGTCATTATTCAGTACCCCGGGCACCAGTCTGGCAATGGCGTCCACCATAACCATGGCGGGCAGTTCTCCCCCGGTCAGCACATAATCGCCCACGGACACAGAGTCCGTCACGATCTCCTCCAGCACCCGCTCGTCAATCCCCTCATAATGGCCGCACAGGAATATCAACTCCTCCTCTTTGGAAAGTTCCTCCGCCAGTTCCTGGTTAAAAAGTCTCCCCTGCGGCGTAAGATATACCGTGCGGATCCGTCTGCCTGCGGAAGATCCATATCCTGCGCGCTCCGCCACATCCCGCCAGGCATCAAAAACAGGCTGCGCCTGGATCAGCATCCCTGCGCCGCCTCCATAAGTGTAATCATCCACCCGCCTGTTTTTATCCTGTGTATAGTCGCGGATATCCACCGTATTTATTCCGATCAATCCCTTTTTTACGGCACGCCCCAGTATACTGGTGTGCAGAGCCTGCGACACCATATCCGGAAAAAGCGTCAATATATGAAACCGCATCCGACCGCCTCCCTATTCCAGCAGCCCGTCCAGCAAATGCACGGTCATCAGGCCGCCCTCTACATCCACATCCAGTATGCACTCCTTGATGGCGGGAATCAGCACTTCCCCCTCCTCCATCTTCACGGCATAGACATCATTTGCGCCCGTGCTGATTACATTCGTCAGCGTTCCCAGCACAACTCCGTCCTCCGTGCGCACCGAAAGCCCAATCAGATCGGCGATAAAATATTCGTTCCTGCGCAGCCTTACCGCCTTATCCCTGGTCACATACAGCCCTTTTCCCTTGTATTTTTCAATATCCCGGATATCGTCCAGCCCCTTGAATTTCAAGAGTACAAACTGGCCGGAAAATTTCACATTTTCGATTTCCAGCGTGATCTTTTTCTCCCCCGCATCCAGAAGCACATCTTTCAGACGCTTAAACCGCCTGACGTCGTCAGTGGTCGGAAATACTCTTGCCTCGCCCTTTAGCCCGTGCGGGGCGGCGATCACCCCGACCTGCAATATCTCTTCCATATTCTATACTCCCATAGAGTCCACTCCAGTTTACCCCGCTGTCAAAAACAGGGACACTCCCTAAAAGTATCCCTGCTTTTCTCAGATGATTTCCACATCCACTCTCTTATTGTCTTTGGATGATGCCGCTTTTACAACAGAACGGATCGCCTTGGCAATTCTGCCCTGTTTGCCGATCACTTTTCCCATATCGGCAGCTGCAACATGGAGTTCGACAGTAACATTTTTTCCTTCTGTCTTTTCTGTTACCACGACCTCTTCCGGATGATCGACAAGCGCTTTTGCAATTACTTCAACCAATTCTTTCATAATCCACCTCCAGACCATCAACAGATTTTAAGCCGCAAGTCTGTGCTTTGTTTATTTTTCAATACCTGCCTGCTTAAAAAGCTTGCTGACAATTTCTGTAGGCTGAGCGCCGTTTGAGAGCCACTTCTTCGCCAGTTCCTCATTGACCTTGACCGTGCTGGGATCCGTGTTCGGATCATAGGTGCCGATCTCCTCAATGCATTTTCCGTCTCTCGGGGAACGGGAATCCGCCACGATGATTCTATAAAAAGGATTCTTTTTGCGACCCATTCTCCTCAGTCTGATTTTTACTGCCATTTCTTTCACCTCCGCATAATTTATCAACATTTATATGGCATATGGAATGCCCGGCACTTTATGCCATGCATTTCATGCCATGATAAAGAGTCTTCCCGGGGAAAGCCTCCATATCTTTCCTTCAAAATACGGTCAGAACGGAAATCCTCCGCCCCGTCCGCCAAACATGCCCCTGCCGCGTTTTCCCATGCCGCCAAACTGCTTCATCATCTTCTGGCTCTGTTCGAACTGCTTGACAAAACGGTTCACAGCGGCGATATCCACTCCCGCGCCGTTTGCGATGCGGTGCTTGCGTCTGGGATTTAAGATCTTGGGATTTCTCCGCTCCTCCGGCGTCATGGACAGGACGATGGCCTCTGTCTGAGCCAGCTTTTTCTCGTCCACCATGGATTCGATATCGCCCATCTTGCCGCCCATCCCCGGCATCATTCCCAGAATGGAACTGATGCCGCCCAGCTTGCGCATCTGTTTCATGCTCTCCAGGTAATCCTCAAAATCGAATTTTCCTTTCTTCACGCGGGCAGCCATTTCTTTTTCTTTCTGCTCATCCATCTCCAGATTGGCTTCCTGGACTTTATCGATCAGAGAGAGCACATCGCCCATCCCCAGAATCCTGCCCGCCATTCTGTCCGGATAAAACTGTTCCAGATCGGACAGTTTCTCTCCCACGCTCACATACAGAATCGGTTTTCCTGTCACTGCTTTGACGGAAAGCGCCGCGCCGCCCCTGGTATCTCCGTCCATCTTGGAGAGGATAATGCCGTCAACGCCGACCTTTTCATCGAATTCTTTTGCCACATTGACCGCATCCTGTCCGGTCATGGCGTCCACCACCAGTAAAGTCTGGTGCACTTCCACCCGGCTCTTGACCTCCTGCAGTTCCGCCATCATATCCTCATCGATGTGCAGCCGGCCGGCCGTATCCAGAATAACTACGTTATGGCCGTTCTTTTTGGCATGCTCCAATGCCGCTCTGGCAATATCCGCCGGTTTATGCCCCGTTCCCATGGCAAAGACATCCACACCCTGCTTCTCGCCGTTGATCTGCAGCTGCTGTATGGCTGCAGGTCGATAAATGTCGCAGGCCACCAGAAGTGGTTTCTTGCCTTTGGTCTTAAACTTGCCCGCCAGCTTTGCCGAAGCGGTGGTTTTACCCGCGCCCTGAAGTCCCGCCATCATAATGACCGTAACGGCCTTGCCCGGCTGAAACCGAACCTCCGTCGTCTCGCTTCCCATGAGGCTGATCATTTCCTCATTGACGATCTTGATGACCATCTGCCCCGGATTCAGGCCGTTCATCACATCCGCTCCGATGGCCCTCTCCTCCACGGATTTCACAAACTGCTTTACGACCTTAAAGTTTACATCCGCCTCCAGCAGCGCCATCCTGACTTCTTTCAGAGCGGCCCTTACATCCTCCTCCGTCAGACGGCCCTTGCTTCTCAAATTTTTGAATATATTCTGCAGTTTATCCGTCAGACTCTCAAATGCCATCCGTTATAACCCCTCTATCAATTCCTGTGATAACTCTCTGATTCTTTCCAGATATGCCGTCCCCGCCTGATCCGGCGCGGCCGTTTCTTTGCCGCTCTGCAGGATTCCCTCCTCGGCAAGCTTTCTGATCTCCGATGCTTTCTTTCTGGTATCCTGAAACCGTTCCAGCAGATGAAGTTTATCCTCATAATCCTGCAGCAGCCTGTCACAGCGTCTGATCAGATCATGCACTCCCTGCCTGCTGATACCGGCCTCCTGGGCGATCTCACTGAGGGACATGTCATGGTAGACAACCTCCTCATAGATCCTCTTCTGGTGCTCTGTCAGCAGTTCGCCGTAAAAGTCATACAGCAGCCCCTGCTCAAAAATCTTTTCCATGTCTGTCACCACCTATAGCATCATACAGGAAAATAAAACAGGTGTCAAGCATTTTTTCTTTATACCCTGTGATTTTCAGCAAACGATTCACTAAACGCGTTAATTTCATCCAATTTCTCAAATTGAAACTTTTAAAATTATGTGCTATACTTTTATCCGGTTGCAGAATATAAGACGTACAACCGCATACAATAAACAAGAAAGGATATGTTATCATGAGTTATAAGGAACTTGCCAAAAATCTCAT
>JAAVAG010000215.1 GCA_014804185.1 Lachnospiraceae bacterium | reverse complement strand
CGGAACAGGGACCGACAATCACAAGGAATTTGCTGCTCTTTCCGGTGATCACATCTTTGATCTCCGCGTCTCTTTTCTGTTTCAACTCCACAAGAGACGGCGGCATGGGATATTCCTCGCGGATCTTATCCGGCGTGGGAAGTAATTTTATAAATTCAAAACTCATTGCGTTACCTCGACTTTTTCCTTGTTTTTAATCCCTAACATTATATAGGAAGAAACAGGGGGATGCAAGGGAAAAGTAGAATGACGCAAAATTTTCCTTGCAAAAACCGCACCGCCTGCTACAATAAAGGACAGGGTCTATTATAGAAGAAAAAAGAATATATTGAGATAGCGCAGGCGGCCTGCGGCATGTGTGTATGCGCGGCAAAGGAGGCAGCGGCGCGGAAGTGAGGGAAAAATGTCAGCAGAAGATAAGAAAAAAATTGCCATATTGTTTGGGGGATGCTCCACGGAGCACGAGGTGTCGCTGCAATCGGCATATTCCGTGATTACCCATATTGACAGGGACAGGTATGAGCCGGTTCTCATCGGTATCACAAGGACAGGCAGATGGCTTCTCTATGAGGGAAATGTGGAAAAAATTGAGCAGGGGACATGGGAGGAGGATGCGGCATGCACTCCCGTGGCGGCATCGCCGGACAGGCAGCTGCACGGACTGTGGATTCTGGAGCGGGACGGCGTCAGAACCTTGGCCCTGGATGCGGCATTTCCGGTGCTGCACGGCAAAAACGGAGAGGACGGTACGGTGCAGGGGGTGTTTGAACTTGCGGGTGTTCCCGTGGTAGGCTGCGGCATTCTCTCCTCCGCACTGTGTATGGACAAGGATATCGCACATCATCTGGTGGAGGACGAGGGCATAAAGGTTCCCAGGTCCTATCTGTTTATACGCGAGGAGCAGGAGAGGGCCGTCATATATGGAAAAGGCCTGGGATATCCGCTGTTTGTCAAGCCTCTGCGGGCAGGTTCCTCTTTTGGAGTCGCGAAAGTGATGTGCGAGGAAGAACTGGAAAGCGCTGTGGAGGAGGCTTTCCGGCATGACAGCTTTGTGCTGATGGAAGAGATGATAGAGGGCTTTGAGGTGGGCTGTGCCGTGATGGGAGATCCTGAGTTCGGAGACGGGAAACTGACGGTGGGAGAGGTGGACGAGATTGAATTATCGGACGGTTTTTTTGATTATACCGAGAAATATACGCTGAAAACGTCCAGTATTCATGTGCCCGCCCGAATCCCGGCGGAAAAGGCGCAGGAGATCAAAAAAGCGGCCGAGATCATTTACCGGGCGTTAAAGTGTACCGGTTTTGCCAGGATAGATATGTTTCTGACGCCGCAGGGCGAGGTATACTTTAACGAGGCCAACACAATTCCGGGCTTTACTTCTCACAGCAGATACCCCAGCATGATGAAGGAGATCGGCCTGTCTTTCGACAAGATTGTAAACAGACTGATTGAAATGACGCTGGAGAAAGCAAAGAGGGTATAAATGACGAAAAAATATGCGGGGATTGACAGGTTCCGCATGGCGGCGGCGCTGATGATCGCCGCCATCCACACCGCGCCTTTTGCGGTCATCAGCGAAAGAACGGACTTTGTCGTCACATACTGCCTGTTTCGGGTGGGAGTTCCGTTCTTTTTCATGGTGACCGGATTTTTTGTTCTGTCCGCATACTGGGACGGCGATGACAAAAAGCTTTGGCGGTATCTTGGAAAAATGACGGGGATTTACCTGGCAGCGACGCTTTTGTATCTGCCGCTCAATCTCTATGCGGGAAAACAGATCCAGGGAGCCGGGACATTTTTCCGGGTGCTTTTGTTTGACGGCACCTTTTATCATCTCTGGTACCTTCCGGCGGTGATACTGGGGTGCGTGATAACCGGACTGCTCTATCGGATACTGGGATTTTACGGAAGCGGGGCAGCCGCGTTTCTGCTGTATGGGATCGGAACACTGGGGGACAGCTATTTTGGGCTGATCAGCCGATGGCCGGTGGGAAAAGCGTTTTACGACGGTATTTTTACATGCAGCGAGTATACCAGGAACGGCATCTTCTTTGCGCCGCTTTTTCTTTGGATGGGGGCAGCGCTTCGGCAGAGAGAACCAGGCGAGGCGGCGGAAAATGACAGGGGAAAATATGTCCTGCCTGCGGGACTGCTTTTTTCCGCCGCATTTATGGTCCTGGAGGGGCTGTATACTTATGACAGCGGGTGGCAGAAGCACAACAGCATGTACTTTCTGCTTCCGGCGGTGATGTATTTTCTGTTCCGTCTGCTGCTTGCGGCAAAGGGCGGCGTCCGAGGCGGATACAGAGATCTGTCGCTGTGGATCTATCTGATTCACCCGATCTGCATCGTCCTGATCAGGGGCGCGGCAAAAGCAGCCGGGCTGACGAAGATACTGGTGGATCATTCGCTGATACACTATCTGGCGGTATGTCTGGCATCCCTGGCGGGGGCATATGTGATCTGCAGGATCCTGACTGTATGGAAAAGGGCGGCAAAGAGAGGTACGAAAAGCGATGCGTGAAAAGAGCAGGGCATGGATTGAATTAAACAGGAAACATCTGCAGAATAATGTGGAACAGCTCAAAAGCCTTGTTCCGGAAAACTGCAGACTGATGCCTGCGGTGAAAGCGGATGCCTATGGGCACGGCATGGAACAGATCGCCCGCATGCTGTCGGATATGGGCATACAGGATTTCTGTGTGGCGTGCGCGGATGAGGGCATCCGTCTGAGAAAGGCGGGGATAAGGGGACAGATTCTGGTGCTTGGATATACTTACCCGGGACAGTTTGAGGATTTGGCCGCCTATGATCTGACCCAGACGGTGGTGGATGTCCATTATGCCAGAGAACTGCAGAGATATGGGAAACCATGCAGAGTGCATGTGGGCATAGATACCGGAATGCACAGGCTGGGGGAGCGCTGCGAGGAGATGGAGGCGATCCTGGAGATCTGTTCCTATCCGGCGCTTCGGGTGGAGGGGATTTTCTCACACCTGTGCGTATCGGACAGCCAAAAGGAGGAAGACAGGGAATTTACGCTGGAACAGGTGCGGAAATTCGATCAGGTGATCGACAATCTGAAAAGATCCGGTATAACCGGGTTTGCCACACATCTGCAGGCCAGCTATGGGATGCTCAATTATTCCTGGCTGAAATATGATTATTGCCGTCCCGGAATCGTTCTGTACGGGCTGTACAGCAGCGCCGGGGATGACGCGTACAGTTCTGTGAGGCTTCTGCCGGTGATGGAATTAAAAGTCAGGATCGAGAGCGTGAGGATGGTGTATGCGGGGGAGGGCGCCGGATACGGCCTGGCTTTCCGGGCCGACAGGGATACCCGGATAGCGGCGCTGTCCGCGGGCTATGCGGACGGTATCCCCAGAGAGATTACGGGCAGGGGATATGTGCTGATCCGGGGAAAGCGGGCCCCTGTGATCGGCCGCATCTGCATGGATCAGATGCTGGTGGATGTATCGGCCGTGCCGGATGCGCAGCCGGGAGACGAGGCAGTATTGATCGGCCGCAGCGGACAGGAGCGCATTACCGGAGAACAGTTTGCCGGGTGGTGCTCCACCATCACCAACGAAGTGTTCAGCAGGCTCGGAAGCCGTCTGGAACGGATCGAGATAGACGAAAAGCCATAGAACTTAAACAGTCCTGCCGCTGCCTGTATTCGTATAGTGTTTTACTGCCAGTACCTCCAGCCATGTAGTGGAGAGGTGGCTGACCAGCAGTCCCCACAGATAGCCCTCGATGCCATAGCGGGGGACGAGAAAAAAGACAAACAGAAGCCGAATTCCCAGAGCTGCCACGTTCAGCACAAAAGTCACAGCGGTCTTGCCAAGTCCATGAAGAATGCTGGACATGGTGGCGGACAGATAGAGAAAGGGACAGATAAAACTCAGGGTCATGATGAAATGGCCCGCAAGCCTGCTCTGAAACAGCAGATTTCCGGCATATCGTCCGAAGACCAGAAAAAGAACCGTACACAGGCCGCCGAAAACGGAACTGAAGACAATGGAGGTGCGGGTCGCCTGGTGGACTTTGTCGTGGTTGCCGCTTTCCTGGGCCTCCGAGACGATGGGCAGCAGCAGGACGCAGATGGAGTTGGTCAGAGCCGATGGAAACAGGACAAGCGGCAGGGCCATGCCGGTGAGCACACCGTAGACGCTGAGAGCTGCCGCGGTACTATAACCATAGGCCTGCAGCCTGTTGGGGATATAGATGGCCTCCACGCTCTGGAGCAGATTGATCACGATTCGGGTGGCGGACAGGGGAAGCGCCATCAGCATCAGATTTCCGGCCGTATGGAGATAGGAGCGCTTATCCGGCATTCTTCTGACAAGGGTCCGGATGCTCTCCGGCGGGCAGGCGCCCGCGGAAAGCCTGTAAAAGCGCCAGAATGCGGCGGCAATGGAGATGATCATGGCCAGTCCCTCTCCGATCACCAGCCCCACCACGGCCACATTGATGGTGGGGGAGACGCCCAGGCGTCCGGCGGAGACACTGGCCAGGTAGACACAGGCCACGCGGCAGATCTGTTCCGCAAGCTGGGTGGCGGAGGGAATCCCCGTTTTTTTTACCCCATAAAAATATCCGTTGATACAGGAGTGCACGGCGCCCAGGGGGACGGAAAGGGCGATGATCCGCAGCATGGAAGCCGTGCGCTCCTCCAGCAGAAAGCGCACGGCAATCCACTCGGAAAACGTGTGGATAAACCAGGTACATACGGCGGACAGCGCCAGGGAGATCGTCAGCCCGGCGGCCAGTACGCGGTAGGAGGATTTATAGTCTCCGGTGGAGGTCTCGGCGGCCACATGCTTGGATATGGCCGTCTGCAGGCCGGCGGCCGTAATGGAGAAGGTCAGAGCCATAACGGGGCCGAGAAGCTGATAGATGCCCATTCCCTCCTCGCCGAACATCCGCGACAGATAGATGCGGTAGAAAAAACCGATGAGACGGCTTACCATACCGGTGACGGTCAGGATGATCGTGCCGGTGATGAGGGGGTGTTTCTTTTTCATAAAAACAGATACCTTGCCGAAAAGGGTTTGTTCATTATATGCTTTCCGGCGGCCGGTCCATGCAAACATTTCGCATCATGGGCTGTTTTTTTTCGCCAAAATCTGCTACAATATTGCAGGACGGCGAAGCCCTCTGGCAGGAGAAGGGCTTTGGGGGCAGGAGGTGCATATATGGCTGATTCCAAATCATTAAGAGAAAAGAAAAAACTGGCGCTTGCAATTATAGAGAGACTGAAACAGGAATATCCGGATACGGACTGTACCCTGGACTATGACGAGGCGTGGAAACTGCTGGTCAGTGTGCGGCTTGCGGCGCAGTGTACGGATGCAAGAGTGAACGTGGTGGTGCAGGATCTGTACGCAAAGTTTCCCACACTGGAGGCGCTCTCCGAGGCTTCCGTGGAGGAAATCGAGAAGATTGTAAGGCCCTGTGGCCTGGGAAACAGCAAGGCGCGGGATATCAGCGCCTGTATGAAAGTGATCAGGCAGCAGTATGGCGGCAAAGTGCCGGATGATTTTGACGATCTGCTGAAATTGCCGGGCGTGGGCCGCAAGAGCGCCAATCTGGTCATGGGGGATGTATTCGGGAAGCCCGCCATTGTCACGGATACTCATTGTATCCGCCTGGTCAACCGCATGGGACTGGTGGATCAGATCAAGGAACCGGCGAAAGTGGAAAAGGAACTGTGGAAACTGATTCCTCCAAAGGAGGGCAACGATTTCTGCCACAGACTGGTGGATCATGGCAGAGAGGTGTGCACGGCACGGACAAAACCTTTCTGTGAGAAATGCTGTATCAGGGATATCTGCGGAAAAGTCGGCGTCTCCGGTAGTTGAGAATAAGTATCAATAAGAAAGTTGACAGGAACTATGCCCGGTGCTATCATTTCAATAAACATAGGAATCCGGTAGGATTATGAAAAATAAAGTGCAGCAGGTCGGAAAGGAGCATAACGATATGATATATTTGGACAATGCCGCAACCACGAAAACAGCGCCGGAGGTTGTGGAGGCCATGATGCCATATTTTCAGGAATATTACGG
>JAAVAG010000214.1 GCA_014804185.1 Lachnospiraceae bacterium | reverse complement strand
CGCCCTGAAAAAACATACAGGGATGACAGTTTCTTCTATTTTATCCAAATACCGTCAAACTGGCAAGCGCCTGTTCAAATTCCCTCCCTGTATGCAACATTCATTTTTATATTTATCATCAATTTCTTTTCTATTTAATTTTATATTTATCTAATTAAATATTGACACATTTCATTTATATATGTATAATCAATTTTACCATGATGCATAGCATAAGGGCGAGGAGGAAATAGCATGATGCAAATCACGAAAAAAGAAAGTTTTATCACATATCTGGACGAGCGCACCCGCGCCGTACAGGAAAACATCAACCGGCTGACAAAAGACCAGCGAAAAGACGAAGCGGATTTTGAGAAAATCAGGGCGAACATCTTCCAGATGTTCAAGACAATTTTTCAGGCTTCCGCACGCATATCCACGGCAGAGGAAGATCAGATCAGATTTTTTGACAACAGGATGACAACCATCGCGGAAACCTGGAAAGCGGCTCTTGCAAAAGCCACGGAGCACCGGGATGAAAGGCGGATCCTGCAGGAGCAGGTAAAACTGGAAGTCGTGGACGAGATCCGGAGTTTCTTTGACAAAACATGGAGGACAACGATATGACGGAAGAAAATGCAATTGCTCTTTTCAAATGCCTGGCGGACAAATCCAGACTGCAGATTTTAAAATCCCTGGCAATAGAAGATATGTATGTGGAGCGTCTGGCCGAGCGCCTGAACCTTACGCCCGCGACAATTTCCTTTCACCTGAAAAAGCTGTCGGAGGTGGGCGCCGTCAGTTCCTGTAAAACGCAGTATTATACCATGTATTCCCTCTGCCGGGAAACATTTGCGATGACAATTCTCACCATACTGACGGAGCCGTCGGACGAAGCGGATCTCCAGACCAGGCGGGAACAGGAATACCGCCAGAAAGTAATCGATTCTTTTTTTGAATACGGAAAGCTGAAATCCATCCCGGCGCAGAGAAAAAAAGAGCGTATCGTACTGGAAGAAATTGTAAAAGCATTTGAAAAGGATAAAATTTACTCAGAGCGGGAAGTCAATATTATCATTGCTGATTTTCACGACGATTTCTGTACCATCCGGCGCGATATGATTGCCGAAAGGTTAATGAGCCGGGACGAAAGGGGGTATTGGCGAATTTTCACTGCCGATACGGAAAAATAGTCAAATATATGTAATAATGACAACCCTCTCATTCCATTCCCCAATCTCATCGGGCGTTTTAACAAGTTTTTCTTCATGTGTGTTGACTTTTTTAGGCAAAATTGCTATACTCAATCTGGAAATGTCAGTAGCAAAACATTTCTAAATTGATGAAGGAGGAATTTTTATGAAAAAGAAATTGATTGCCTTGCTTTTAGCGGGCACAATGGTTCTTTCTCTGGCGGCCTGCGGCGACTCGGATGACACACAGAACAACAATCCGTCCGATTCCGTAGAAGACTCACAGCAGCCATCGGGCTCCGATGAGACGCCGGGGGATACCACACCTGCAGATGTAGCAACCGAAGGGTTCAGCGAGGCGCCGATGCTTGCGGATCTGGTAACGGCAGGATCGCTCCCCGCGGTCACAGACAGACTTCCGGTAGAGTCGGATGTGTTTGTGGATACCACCGACGCGGCGGGAGATCCCCTGGAGATCGGTACATACGGCGGCGTTATCAACCTTCCCGGTGCAGGCGGCAGCTGGGGCCTGTCCAGGCAGGTAATGGAGAGTATCATCCGCTATAATATCGACGGAACCTACTATCCCAATGTCATCAAGGACTATGCGCACAATGATGATTACACCGTATGGACTTTCTATCTCAGAGAAGGCATGAAGTGGTCCGACGGCGAGGATTTCGATGCGGATGACATCACTTTCTGGTATTATATGTGCCATCTCACCAACTATGACACCAAGAAGAGCTGGGCATGTCTGAAAGACGGAGAAGAAACATGGGCAAATCTGGAGAAGGTTGACGCTTACACCGTGACCTGGACTTTTACCAACCCCAAGTTCCCCGCTGACTTTATCGAGAACGGCGATTTCAAATGGTGCTGGGCTCCCGAACACTACCTGTCTGACCTGATCCCGGATTCCATCTATGTAGAGAACCCTTACTGGGAAAAGACAGGACTTGACGATGAGACGGTTCTTCTCAACGCACAGGCAAAAGGCATTGACGCGGCTACTGTCAGCGACCTTGGCAAGGCTGTAGCTTACTACTGGTGGAACGAGGATGGCATTCCCACTCTGAACTCCTATGTACTGACCACCAAGGAAGGCAACAACTCCAGAGACGCTCAGCTCTGCATTCTGGAGCGCAACCCTTACTTCTGGAAAGTGGACGCCCAGGGACAGCAGCTTCCCTACTGTGATGAGATTCACTACAACTCCACCTCCGAAGACGGACAGGATCAACTGATGCTCCGTTCCGGCGAAATTGATATCCTTGGAGTAGCAATGCAGGATATCGCTTCCATTCTTTCTGATCTTGGCGATCAGGTACAGCTTCGTACTTTTTCCAGCACGAACTGGGGCGCTTACCAGATTACTTTCAACTACACCTGTAAGGATGCAAACTACGCGGAACTGTTTGCCAACAGCAAGTTCCGTCAGGCTATCTCCATCTGTGTGGATCGTGAGCAGGTTTCCGGCCTTCTGACAGAAGGATTCCTGGAGCCCGGCCAGTGCGCTCCCTCGGAAGGTAACTTCGGTTATGACGCGGAGTGGGAAAAGAAATGGACGGAATATGATGTGAATGGCGCCAAGGCGCTTCTGGAGGAGTGCGGTCTTGTAATGGGCAGTGACGGTTTCTACGATTTTGCTGATGGTTCTGATTTCGTTCTTACCATTTATACCTACACTGATTCCGGCGCTGACGCCGCATACCCGGTTCTGGAGCAGTATTACAACGCAGTGGGCATTAAATGTGCCACCAAGGACATCGAAGTATCCGCTTTCGATCAGGAAATTGACAATAATGACTGGTATGCTGTACTGGGCCCCCACACTTCCATCGGCGGTCTTTCCATGAAATCCAGAGTGCAGCCGTTCGTTCCCATTGCCCAGTCGGCAGAGTGGTACGGTGATTACGGCACTTACTATGGAACCAACGGAGAACAGGGCGTAGAGCCTACAGGCGATATGGCAAAGCTGGTTGAAATCTATGAAAAGTGGAATTCCACTCCTGATTCGGCCGAAAGAGATCAGTACAACCTGGATATCTACAACATCCACAAGGAAAATCTCTGGACCATCGCATACCTGAAAGCAGAGGGTGAATACATCCTGGTCAACTCCAAGATTCACAACTACCCTGAAGTTTTAGTATCAGATGATTTGTATCAGTATGCGAACATCGTTCACTACTGGACACTGTTCAAAACAGAATAAATAAGAAGCGGACACCAATAATGATTTCCGGAGGCGGGGAACCCGGTTCCCACGTCTCCGGTTTTTTAAGAAAGGGTATTTCTTATGGAAGAAAATGCGTACAAATCAGAACTTATGACTGAAGCCAGTCCGAAGAAACCCCTGCTGGAGGCCGTGGGAGATTTTTTTAAAAAGGATCTTGTTCAGTACATCGTGAAACGAGTTCTGATGTTCATCCCGACATTGCTCCTGATTTCGGTTTTGGTTTTCTTTGTCATCCAGCTCCCCCCAGGGGATTATGTATCCGCCCATATTGCGGCGCTTGCATCGGAGGGAGAGTTCGTGGATGCGGATTACGCCGCACAGCTCCGTGCAGATTACGGACTGGATCTGCCCGTCTATGAACAGTATTTCAAATGGGTTAAAGATATTATCTGGACTCCTACGGATTCCACCTATTACAGACTGTACGGATCACATCACAACTGGAAGTATTCCTTTGCCTATGGCAGGGATGTGTGGGATGTGGTGAACGACCGTCTCGGACTCACAATTCTGGTTACGGCCATTATCATGATCTTCCAGTATGCGGTGTCTCTGCCGATTGCCGTCTATGCCTCCACCCACCAGTATTCCGTGGGGGATTACATTTCCTCCATCATAGGATTCCTGGGGGCGGCAATACCAAACTTTATCCTGGCAATTGTGCTGATGTACCTGTCCTATAAGTGGACAGGAAACGCGAATGTAGGTCTGTTTTCCCAGGAAATGCTGCAAAACGGCGTTCATTTATATAACTTCGGCGAGTTCCTAAAGAGAATGATCATCCCGATTATTGTCATCGGCACCAGCGGCACCTGCGGCATCATCCGTTCCGTGCGCGCACAGATGCTGGATGAGGTTGCACAGCAGTACACTCTGACCGCAAGGGCAAAAGGTGTTCCGGAGCGAACCATCGTTATGAAATACTGTTTCCGCGCGGCCATCAATCCCACCGTATCCGGTCTGGGCGGCGTTCTCTCCAGCCTGTTTTCCGGCTCTACGGTAACCGCCATGGTGCTGAACATGCAGATTCAGGGGCCGGTACTCTTTAAGGCTCTCCAGGCGCAGGATATGTACCTTGCAGGCGCAATCGTAATGGTTCAGGCGGTTCTGGTTGTCGTCGGTATCTTACTCTCCGATATTGTTCTGGCATTCCTGGATCCGAGAATCCGTTATTCAGGAGGTGGCAGATAATGTTTAAAAAGAAACAAAAAACAAACGAAGATTATTATCTTGCTTCCCAGTGGACCCTGATGGGCAGAAAATTGAAAAAGCATAAGCTGGCAAAGTTGTCCATGCTTATTCTTCTGATCTTATATCTGGGCGCTCTGTTTGCGGATTTCCTGGCGCCGTATTCACTGGATGAGTTTGACGCCCTTTATAAGGACAGTTCTCCCTCCAAAATACACTTTACCCATGAGGGTGAATTTGTGGGTCCCTTTGTATATAAACTTGAAAAGACCATCGACCGCAAGGACTTCTCTGTGACGATTACAGAGGATACTTCGGAATATTACAAAATAAACTTTTTTGTGCACGGCACAGAATATAAGATTCTGGGACTGATTCCCTGCGATCTCCATCTTTTCGGTGTGGGCGAGGGATCTGGCGGCGGAAGCGGCGCAAAGGTCATGCTCTTTGGCACAGACTCTCTGGGACGTGATATTTTCTCCCGGATTCTTCTGGGCAGCCGAATCTCCCTGACTATTCCGTTTGCCAGCGCCATCATCAGTTTCTTCCTGGGCGTTACCATCGGTTCTATTTCCGGGTACTTTGGAGGCGCAGTCGATATCGCCATCCAGAGAGTTATTGAAGTAATCGGCGCCGTGCCCCAAATTCCCCTTTGGATGGCCCTTTCCGCGGCAATTCCTCCGGGAATCTCAACTGTAAAGATGTATTTTTACATAACCATCATTCTCTCCTTTATCAACTGGACCGGCATGGCCCGCGTCGTGCGTGGAAAATTCCTGTCCCTGAAAAATGAGGATTACGTTATGGCGGCAAGACTCTCCGGTGTATCCACCTGGAAGATTATCTGGAAACACCTGGTTCCGGGTTTTATGAGTTACCTGATCGTCTCGATCACTCTCGGCATTCCGGGTTCCATCGTAGGCGAGACGTCGATGTCTTATCTGGGCCTTGGCATTAAGTCCCCCGCAACCAGCTGGGGCGTACTGCTCCAGGAATCCAGTTCCGTCACCGACGTTGCAAGCAATCCTCATAAACTGATCCCGATCATTTTCGTGACGATCACAGTCCTTGCCTTTAACTTCCTGGGCGACGGAATCCGTGACGCCGCCGACCCGTATAAATAAAGGCTGCTTTCAAATATTGATTGAATGCCCGACGCGGCGGGCAAAGGGGTGTAAAAATGAACAACGAAAATATTCTTGAAGTCAAAGACCTCCATGTTGACATTCATATGACGGAGGGACTTCTGACAGCAGTCCGGGGCGTAAACTTTGAGATGAAAAAGGGTGAGACACTGGGTCTTGTAGGAGAATCAGGTTGCGGCAAATCCCTGACCTGCAAGGCAATTCTCGGCATTAACGATAAAAAGTGCGCGCCCAGCGGACAGATTATGTTTGATTCGGAAGAATTGGGCGAAGTGGATCTTCTTTCGCTGGATCAGAAAGGAAAGGAAATTCGTTCCATCCGGGGCAAGGAAATCTCCATGATTTTTCAGGAACCGATGGTTGCCTTTTCCCCGATGTATACAATCGGCAATCAGATCAATGAAGCGACAAGACTTCATATCACCAAAGACAAAAAGAAATCCAAAGAAATATCCATGGACGTGATGCGCAAAGTCGGTATCGCCAACGTGGAAAAGCGCTACAATCAGTATCCTCACGAGTTCTCCGGCGGTATGCTGCAGCGCGCCCTGATCGCCATGGCGCTTGTATGCAATCCCAAAATGCTGATTGCCGACGAGCCCACTACTGCTCTGGACGTTACCATCCAGGCGCAGATTCTGGAACTGATGAAAGAGCTTCAAAAAGACTTTAATATGGCGATTCTATTTATCACCCATGACCTGGGCGTAGTCGCAAAAATGTGCGACAGGGTAGCGGTCATGTACCTGGGCAAGATCGTGGAGAGCGCGGATGCAACCGAGATCTACGCAAACCCGCAGCACCCGTATACAAGGGGTCTGATCGGTTCCGTTCATAAGATTGGTTCCAAAAAAGAGGAAAGACTTTTCTCCATCGAGGGAACTGTTCCTCTTGCCATGAATCTGCCGAAAGCCTGCGGCTTCTATGACCGCTGCGACGCCCGTATTGAAGGGCTGTGCAACAAGGCAGAGCCGGAACTGGTGGAAATTGCCCCGGGACACAAAATTGCCTGTTTTAATTGTCCTCATGAAGCCTGCAAGGCGCAGAGAGCAAAGGTAGAGGCCTCATTGGCAGCACCTGCCCCGGCAGAATCCGCCTCAGCGACAACCGCCCCGGCAAAGGCTATCCCGAAGAAAAAGGAGGCTGGCAAAAAATGAATAAAGACAATATCATGGAAGTCAAAGGGCTGCATAAGCGCTTTACCTCCAAGGGCGTCACGGTAAAGGCAGTAACCGATGTCAGTTTCAGCGTAAAACCGGGAGAAACCATTGGCATCGTGGGCGAATCCGGCTGCGGCAAGACCACGCTTGGCCGCTGTATCGTCCGTGCCTATAATGCCTCCGAGGGAGAAGTTTTTTACCGCACCAAAGGCGGCGAAGAGGTTGATTTCCTGAAAGTGGATAAAAAGAAAATGAAAGAGATCCGCAAGGAAATCCAGATGATTTTCCAGGATCCCTACTCCTCTCTGGACCCGAGAATGACCGTTCTCGATATTATCAAGGAGCCTTTGAAAGCCAATTTCCCGAAGATGCCCAAAGCCGAAATGGACCAGCGCGCAAAATCGATGGCGGAAAAAGTAGGCCTAAATCCCATGTATCTGATGCGGTATCCTCATGCTTTTTCCGGAGGACAGCGCCAGCGTATCGGCATTGCGAGAGCGCTGGTAATCGAGCCTCAGATCATCGTCTGCGACGAAGCGGTTTCGGCTCTTGACGTATCCATTCAGGCACAGGTTATCAACCTGCTGCGCGATCTGCAGAAAGAACTGAAGCTGACCTATCTGTTTATCAGCCATGACCTTTCGGTAGTGGAGCATATTTCCGACAAGGTGGGCGTGATGTATCTGGGCAGAATGGTAGAATTTGCTCCGACGGAAACCATGTTTGAAAAGCCTATGCACCCTTATACGGAGGCATTGCTCTCCGCGGTACCCGTGGCGGATCCTACTATTCAGATGGAACGAATCCCTCTTATGGGAGAAATTCCCAACCCCGCAAACCCGCCAAGCGGCTGTTACTTCCACGAAAGATGCCGTTACTGCATCGACAAGTGCAAGACAGATTCCCCGGCGCTGGAAGAGATGCCCGACGGAAGACTCTGCGCCTGCCACAGGGCCAAAGAATTGAATCTGCGCGGCTTTACCTATGATGAAGGGGCAAAAACGCAGCAAAACTGATAATAGCAGGCACTAATTATCCCGCAGCATAGCTGCGGGATAATTTATTTTTGCTCCCTCATAAGCTGGCCACTATAACACCGTGACCTGTCTCTCAAAATCATACGTATGCGGTATTTTATGATCTGTCTTGTGGCCTGCTGCCAGTGCAATCTGAAAAGAATATCCCTCCGGTATTTGCAGCGCCTTGGAAAAATACTCTTTTTTCTCCCCATGCAGCGCATCATAAACACATCCGATAATCAAGGATCCAAGACCGATGCTTTCCGCCGCCAATGCCATGTTCTGAACCGCAATACCGGCATCCACTCCACCCCACCTGAATCCGTCTTCGGCGCTCAGGAAAATAACAGTCGGTGCTTCATAATAAAAATTATGCGGCTGCTTTTCCTGCCCGCGCAAACGGCTCTTTTCCTCATCCAGTTCTGATAATATGGGATTGTCTCCGTCTGTCACCGAAAAATGGATCTCCTGCCTGTTCGTTGCGGTCGGCGCCTGCAGTCCCGCTTCCAAAATGCAATTCAGTTCATCCTCCGTCAGCTTTTCAGCGCTGTATGCTCTGGCTGAACTTCTCAGTTTCATCGTTTCCAATACTGTGTTTGACATGTTTTGTTCTCCCTTCTTTTTCAGTCTTTTTTGCATGATTTTTACCCATTTTAAATCCGCTGTTTCTGTAAATCCATTCCGCTCATACATCTTACGGGTCCCATGGTACGGAAATTCAAACTTTTCATCCGAAAAAGGATAGACCTCGATACAGTCATATCCGTCCCTCTCCGCATCCTCACAGATCCGGTTCAGCAGGCTCTGTGCCACCCCTCTTCCGCGATATTCCGGGGCAATCAGGAAACAGAAAATCGACTTCACCCTTGTACCCGGTATATTCTCCGGACAATAACCGATCTCTTGAAACATAGCGGTCAGATACCGATAATTCTCCCGGTCATTGACATTACACCAGCCGATCACCTTTTCTCCCAGATAAGCAAGATATCCCCGCATCTCTCCCGCATGGATCAATTCAATGGCCTTTGTCCTGCGCTCCCCCGGATGGGTCCACTCTTCCTGTGTCTTCCTGTCCAGATGCCCCTCCAGGCAATAGCAAAACGCCCAGTCCTCATGGTCCTGAAACGCTATTTTATCAAAGTACTGCAGCCAGTCTTCGCACAGTTCCGGAACCAACGGCCGGATTGTAATTTTCTGTTCATCCATCACTTTCTGTACCTCCATCTTTATTCCTCTTCCTAACTTCTTATATAGACTTTTGTGTTTTCTGTCATGCCAGCAGATGCCCATCCATTACACTGCTCAGCTGCCGGATAATGTCTTTATAATGCAATGCAAATCTTCTGTCCTGTTCCATACATTTGCTCAGATCAATGTCGAATCGGATCAGTCTGTCCACCACATGCGAAGCTATTATCTTTCGATATTCATCACAAAATGCATATCTGTGAACCCTGAGATTCCCTTTCTGTTCTTCCTCCAACAGGCGCTGATATAAATCCTCTACGACAATTTCATTGATAATCTCAACCTCATGTTCACAGACAAGTTCCGCACTCCAGGAAGTCATCCCCCGCTGAAATCCCTCTTCATTGACCTGGTACACGGAACAGCTTTTCCCTTGATAAATACTCCGAAAAGCATCCGGATAGCATTCATACACGCTCGAAATATGATCGGAGCCTGTGGTAATCATAAAATCAAAATCATCTTTCTTAACGCCAAAAAGCATTCCCGTGACCATATTTTCTATAGCATATACATATGCTTTTTTATGCGTTGACACATGCGGCTGTAATATTTTCAGCCCCTGTTTTTGTGAAACATGATATAACATAAACTCCCTCCTTCATTTTAAATCGCAGCCGGACTTTCGGAGACAGAGTACAAAACAATCTGTCTCTCTTCCCCCGTTTCATCAACATAAACAATCCGAACACTTCCGTCTTTTTCTGCCGAAATCTCTATTATACAGTCCGCTTCATTCACTCTTATGGACTCAGGCGCAAGCCGGACATCCACATCCTGTATATATTCGCTGTAGGAAAACGGGTTAAACAGATGCAGAAAACGTTCTCCGTCTTCCCTTACCGCCACCATGGCCACTATGCCATCCTTTACATAATGACTGCATATAAACGACCCGGCCATAAAACATTTTTCCAGATCATAATATATACAGCACCAGACTCCCGTTCCTGCTCCCCACCTCACCTCCACATAATGGGAATCATATATTGTAATATCAGGCCAGGCATACAAAACTTCCCGGTTTATTACAACCCCTTCCCGGTTATAGATCTCATACAGATATCGCCCATCTGTCAGCAGATAGACAGAATAATACTTTTCCGCCTCAACCACAGTATCTATATGGGCATTCCCGTATTCAATATTATATTCATTCTGATTCTCATCCTCATTTTCATGCCCATTCTTCGTTGAATGGCCGCATCCGCCAAGGCATATGAGCAAGATGATACAAATATATAAAATATCCTTTATTCGTTTCATTTTTATATCCCCGACATCAAGATGGAAATTGCAACAGCGCATACACTCTTTCCCGGGGAATTTGTTCCTGCTCGGCATATGCCAGCGCATCCCGCAGCCGCTCTTCCACATAACGCTCCGGCTCATCTTTCACGATTTCGACAATAATTTTAAACTTCTGATATGTCTTCGGATATTTGGCAGGAAATACCTGGATCAATTCCTCCGCCGGGATGTCCGAAACCAAAACTTCTCTCGCAACGGATTGGAGCAGCACCTCCTTTATCGCCTGCTTTTCCACCGGCGTAATCCCTTTTGGCACACATACGGCCACTGCAGGTTTTAGAATCGGCCTTTTCCCAAATGCTTTCATGAACAAATGGGAAAACAGCCCTACCGCTACTACATAATCCGCAACCATACCCTGACGCAGCGGAGAAACTACCACAATATTTTCCATCCCCTGCTCCGCCATCCGTTCCGCTTCCGTGCCGGATGCCACAATCTTATCGTCTTTCTTTTGATATGCTATAAGAGATTTTTCTTTTAGCACAATCCCTCCGTCCTGCACATAGATTATGATATCCGCGGGTTCATATGTCATCTGCAATGCCATAAACCTCCTGTTCTGATCATTACTGACGCTTGCCGAATACCAGCTCTGTATCTTTGTCCCTATATTT
>JAAVAG010000213.1 GCA_014804185.1 Lachnospiraceae bacterium | reverse complement strand
TTTCCTGTGACCCGAATATGACCATAAATGAATTTTTGGAATGGTATATCAAGAGGAGAATAGAAAGCGCTGGTTTCCTGTGGAATAAATCAGGTGGACAATTTCTCTGATGACATGAAAAAGTTAGGAAAATAATGCTTTTATGGCGGCCTGTCGACTTATTTTTATCGGCAGTACGTCGATTTTCCCCATGGAGACAAGGCCTGCAACCGGCTTTGTCTCTGTGGAAAAAATAGCAGATTTTTTGATTTCTCGAATGATTAACTTGTGTTATTAAGAAACTTATTGGTCAATACGTTCAATCAAAACGGCAGGAAGAGTAATTGGTCCGCCCATTGTCGATTGATATGTATAGGTGCCAGCAGAAATCCCATAAATTGTAATTATGTCATCTTCCAGGATACGGGAATCAACAATTGAAGGATCATATTCGCAGTATACAATTTTTTTATAATCCTTATTAATAGCAAAGCGGATTACAACAACATCACTACCCTCAATTACTTGAATGACTTTACCTGTAAATTTAACCTTTTTTCCCTTGTATTCATCGGGTTTCCGGGCAATGTCATTATATGTAATACCAGTTTCGTATCCTTTAGCTTCTTCGGCTGCAAGTCGTGCAGCCTCTTCAGCAGCAGCGGCTTCTTCAGCGGCTTGTTGCTCAGCTATTATCCTGTCAGCTTCAATTTGACGGGCTTTGGCTTCAGCAATGTCAAGATCTTCATATGGTTTCATTTTTTCTTTATATGAATCATATTTATCTTGTAAATCTGCAAGTTCCCCTTGTAAGGTGGACAGATTTTTCTGTAAGGTATTGTTATCAGTGTTGAGTTCAGCATATTTTTTTTGAAAATCAACGTATTCTCTTAGAAGATTATCATATTCTCTTGAGAGTTCATCATATTCTTCTTGGGATATGCCAGAACAAGCTGATAGAGAAAAAATGAGTAGGATGGATAATAAAAATAAAGAAATTCTTTTCATGGAGTTACTCCTTTCATTAGTGTTAACTTTAGTATAAAGATGAGAAAATGTAATGTCAATAAATGATGAATATATATCTTCTTTTTATTGTAAATATGTGCTATCATAAGATTGTCATAAAGGGAGGAGGCGGAGTATGACAATTAATTATGAACAGGCCCGTGCGAAATTGAGAGCGCATGGACAGGAGCATTTGCTTCAGTATTACGATGAACTGACACCGCAGCAGCAGGAACTGCTGCTGGCGCAGATAGAAGAAACGGATTTTGGCGTGGTGGATTCCCTGAAACACAAGGAGATGCTGCTGCAGAGGGGGGAGATCACCCCGCTTCGCGCCATGGAACTGCCGGAGATCCGGGCGGAGGAGGAAAAGTTCCGCGCTATCGGCCTGGAGAGCATCCGGGCGGGCAAAGTGGGCGCGGTTCTGCTGGCTGGCGGCATGGGAACCAGGCTGGGATCGGACGATCCCAAGGGAATGTATAATATCGGGCTGACCAAAGACATGTATATTTTCGAGCGGCTGATCTGCAACCTGATGGATGTGGTGAGAGAGGCCGGTGTGTGGGTGCCGCTGTTTATCATGACCAGTGACAAAAATAAAGAAGCCACGGAGAATTTCTTGCGGGAACATGCGTTTTTCGGCTATGATCAGGAGCATGTGTGGTTCTTTAAACAGGAGATGGCGCCTGCCTCCGATTTTGACGGAAAAATATATATGGAGGAAAAGTGGAAAATATCCACCTCTCCCAACGGAAACGGCGGCTGGTATGTCTCCATGAAACGGGAGGGCCTTCTGGACGTGGTGCATGAGAGAGGGATTGAGTGGCTGAACACCTTTGCGGTGGACAATGTGCTGCAGCGCATTGCGGATCCGGTGTTTGTGGGAGCCACCATAGACCGGAAATGCTCGGTGGGAGCGAAAGTCGTGCGGAAAAACGCGCCGGATGAGAAAGTGGGAGCCATCTGCCTGGAAGATGGAAGACCGTCCATTGTGGAATATTATGACATGACGCAGGAACTGATGGATGCAAAGGATGAGAAAGGCGATCCGGCATACGGGTTCGGCGTAATCCTGAATTATCTGTTCAGGGAGAGCGACCTGAAAATTATGCTGGAGAAGAAGCTGCCTCTGCACGTGGTGGAAAAAAAGATTCCCTATATCAATCAGAATCTGGAGCATATCAAGCCGGAGGCTCCCAACGGATATAAATTTGAGGGACTGGTGCTTGATATGATTCATGAACTGGGAAGCTGTCTGCCCTTTGAGGTAGTCAGAAACAGGGAATTTGCCCCCATTAAAAATAAAACGGGCGTGGATTCCGTGGAGAGCGCAAGACAGCTTTTGCGGGAAAACGGTGTGGAACTGTAAAACGGAAAGGAAGGAAAAAGAATATGGCTATTTTGGTGACAGGCGGCGCGGGATATATCGGAAGCCACACAGTGGTAGAATTACAAAACGCGGGGTATGAGGTGGTTGTGCTGGACAATCTGAGCAATTCCAGCGAGAAGTCCCTGGAGCGCGTTGCGCGGATCACAGGGAAAAAGGTTCCTTTTTATAAGGCGGACATTCTGGACCGTCAGGCGCTGGATATGGTGTTTGACAAGGAAAAGATCGATTCGGTGATCCATTTTGCCGGACTGAAAGCGGTGGGAGAATCCGTTGCCAAGCCCTGGGAATATTATGAGAACAATATCGCAGGCACGCTTGTGCTGCTGGATGTGATGAGAAAACATGGCGTGAAGAATATCATATTTTCCTCCTCCGCTACCGTGTATGGAGCGCCGGAGCGCGTTCCCGTGTCGGAAGAATCTCCGAAGAAAGACTGCACGAATCCGTATGGCTGGACAAAATCCATGCTGGAGCAGATTATGTCGGACATCCAGAAAGCGGACCCGGAGTGGAATGTGATCCTGCTCAGGTATTTTAATCCCATCGGGGCACATCAGAGCGGCCTGATCGGAGAAAATCCCAGCGGCATTCCCAACAACCTGATGCCCTATATCACACAGGTTGCCGTGGGCAAGCGGGAGAAGCTGGGCGTGTTCGGAAACGATTACAATACGCCGGACGGAACGGGCGTCAGAGATTATATCCATGTGGTGGATCTGGCGCTGGGACATGTGAAAGCGTTGAAAAAAATTGAGGAAAATGCGGGACTGTGTATCTATAATCTGGGAACCGGTATCGGGTACAGCGTACTGGATCTGGTGAAAAATTTTGAGGAAGCTACCGGGGTGAAGATCCCCTATGAGATCAAGCCGCGCCGGGCCGGGGACATCGACGCCAATTATGCAGATGCATCCAGGGCGAAGAGGGAACTTGGCTGGGAGGCAAAATACGGTGTCAGAGAGATGTGCGCCGACTCCTGGAGATGGCAGAGCCAGAATCCCAACGGATATGAGGACTAGGAAAATCTGATTAACATAAGGACGGATCGCGGAGCGTGGTGTCCGTTGTTTTTTATGGCAAAGGGTGCAGGCGGCAATGGGCCTGCGCCTTTTTTTGCGCGTGCGGACAAAGGAAAACGCCCTCCCGACCGCGGGGGCCAGGAGAGCGTCCGAAAAGGTGTATTCAGGCCACATACAGGTACATAAAGATAAAGTGGCAGATGCTGCCGCCCATGACAAAGAGATGGAAAATCTCATGGGAGCCGAAAAAGGAATGTCTGTTGTTAAACAGGGGAAGTTTCAGCGCATAGATAATCCCTCCCACCGTATAAATAATTCCCCCGGCCAGGAGCCACAGGAAAGCGCTTTTGGGCAGAGAATCCCACAGCTGGCCGAATACAAGCACACAGACCCATCCCATGGCAATGTAAATCATGGAAGAAAACCATTTGGGACAGGTGATCCAGCAGGCATTGATGAGCATACCGACGATGGCGATGCCCCACACAAGAGCCAGGAGAGAATATCCCTGGCTGCCGCCCAGCACGATGAGACATACCGGCGTGTAGGAACCGGCGATCAGAACAAAGATCATCATATGGTCTATTTTCCGGAAAATGCGCAGAGCCCTTCCTTTCAGATTGACTGTGTGATAGGTGGCGCTTGCACCGTATAAAAGAATCATGCTTGTCATAAAGACTGCCATGGCGCACAAACAGGTAACGCCCGACGTGATGCCCGCTTTGGTCAGAAGAGGGACGGATGCAAAGACAGCCAGCATCATGCCGATAAAATGTGTGATGGCGCTTCCGGGTTCACGAATTGTAATCTGCATAGTAATACCTCCTTCATATAAAACATGTCATGCAATCAAAAAGATACAGCATGTAGTTTTAAAAACCATGTTATACATAGGATGATACTACACTGAGCGGATTATAATGTCAATATGTTCCTGAAATTTTTTCACCTGTGCGGCTGCAATCCAAAAGTACGTGGCATCAGTCTTCCTCAATCACGTGGATTTCCAGATAGTCAAAGTCAATGGACTCTATAAAATTGTCCTGATAAAACCTTGCTTTATCATATCTTTTAAACGCATGAATGGTGGCGTCCAGCCAGATCGGCTTGCCGAGATCAAAACGACAGCACACCTCGTCCAGAGCGCGGAAGACTTTGTGGGTGCGCGTGTCAGGGCTGCCATCCTCGATCACGGTGTCTTTCAGCATGCGGTTGTCTTTAAATATTTTGGCCCATAAACGGAACATGATTCTGCCTCCTGTGCACGGATGGAAATCCATGCGTTGTTTGATATGGGGAATTATATCATTTGCCGCCTGCCGTCTCAACTGTTTTTGACACTTTTATAGACATAATAAACAAAAACCTGCTATACATAAAGGAAAAACTGTGCTATAATGCCATTGTGAGTGACGTGCCGACGGGAAACCGTCTTCATGGGGCATGCATAAAACGGGTATTGAGAAAGAGGTTGCAGGGCAAGTGGGTAACAGAACAAAAAATGACGGCGATGTGGACAGCTGGACGGAAGTAAATCTGATTTATAAAGCGGCGCTCAAGCAGATTCAGACAAAAGTGGAAATTTTGAACGACGAGTTTCAGCACACGCACAGATACAATCCCATTGAACATATTAAGGTGAGGATCAAGACGCCTGAGAGCATTGTCAAGAAACTGAAGCGCCATGGATATGAATCCACCATTGACAATATGATCAAGTATGTAAACGATATTGCCGGTATACGGATCATCTGTTCTTTTACGTCGGACATTTACCGGATCGCGGAGATGCTGGAGAAACAGAAAGATATCAGAATTTATTCCGTGAAAGATTACATTACGTATCCCAAGGAAAACGGTTACAAAAGCTACCATATGCTGGTGACGGTGCCGGTTTATCTGTCGGACCGGATCGAGGATACAAAAGTAGAGATCCAGATCCGGACGGTGGCCATGGATTTCTGGGCAAGTCTGGAGCATAAGATGCATTATAAGTTTGAGGGGGACGCTCCCGAACATATCAAAAAGGAACTGGTGGAGTGCGCCAAGCTGGTGTCGGATCTGGACGTTCGGATGCTTACGCTGAACGAGGAGATTCTTGCGCTGACCGCGTATAAGAACGGAAAGCAGCAGTAATCGTTCGGACATGAATAATGATGCAGAAATGAGGAGTGCCCTGATGCCGTTAGGCACCAGGGCTATTATGAAAAAATTTATTCTTATGTGTGATTTCATATGACAGCCTTTTGTCCTGCTGACAAAAATAGTATACCAATTAAATATGAACAAAGTATGAACACGATATGAAAAAATGGTAAATAATACAAATTGGAGAAACGTACAAAAATAAATAATATACAAAATGCACAAAAAAGAAAGAGTACACTTTGCGTTGTCAAGAAAGATAAAAGATGATAGAATAGATAAATACGCGGAGGAAATGAGATGGATACTTTTATTGATAAGCTGGCGCAGAAACTTACGGCGCAGGAGATGATTAAGGCAAATGCGGCGGCGGATGCCGAGGAACTTAAGAGAATAAAGAGTCAGGTGGCACAATATGAAGCGGTGCTGCAGGAGATCCGCGAGGCATCCTGTGCGAATACAGAGGCTGCGGAGACAATTCGTCAGACGACGCAGGAGGCTCTGGAGCAGCTGTCGAACACCGACAAGGACAGTGCGGAAAAAGTACAGATGCTGGTGGATGCGAGTATGGATAAAATCAAAAAGCTGCAGGTGAATGAACTGGAATTGGCGCGGCTGGGGGAACAGATGGAGGCCCGGCTGGGGGAGCAGATTGAAAATATTCGGAGCAGCCTGAATCCTCTTTTTACCGAATTGACAGGGCATGTGCACAAGGAAAATGTCAAAGTGTACCGCAATGTACAGGCGGTTGTAGTGGAAGAGACGGAGAATACCGCGAAGACGGTGAAATCTATTTCCGGAAAACTGAACGCCGTAATGGGTGTTTCCGTTGTGGCGCTGCTTGCGGCAACGGCAGGACTGGTTTTCCAGATACTTGTTTATCTGCAGATCATATAAAGACTGGGGAGCTGGCTGTTGTTATGGGAAAACAGATCTGGAAACCGGGCAATATGCTGTATCCTCTCCCGGTAGTAATGGTAAGCCTGGCGGGCAGCGCCGGGCAGCGGAATATTATTACGGTGGCCTGGACGGGAACCATATGCAGCGATCCTGCAATGGTTTCTATTTCTGTGCGCCCGGAGAGGTATTCTTATAAGATGCTGAAAGAGACGGGGGAGTTTGTCATCAATCTGACTACCCGCAAGCTGGTGTATGCCGCAGATTACTGTGGAGTAAAGAGCGGCAGGGATGTGGACAAATTCGGCAGGGCACATCTGACGCCGCTGCCTGCGTCTGCAGTGGGAGCACCCATGATCGGGGAGAGCCCGGTGAACATTGAGTGCAGGGTCACGGAGGTCAAGCCTCTGGGAAGCCACGATATGTTCCTGGCCCAGGTGAAGGCCGTG
>JAAVAG010000212.1 GCA_014804185.1 Lachnospiraceae bacterium | reverse complement strand
TATTCGGCCGTGAGTATCAGAGGACTTGGAGAAGATGTCCCAATAAAGACGAAATTAACGCAAATTGAACTACAAGTTCACTTGCCAAGAGCATTAGAAGATGCTATAATAGAGTTGCTTACAGAGAGAACAGGTAAGTGAAAACAATTTGGGGTAGTAAAGGTTTCGACAGGGGTCTTGCAGCTGGAGAAGCTATCCGTTGCGACACGTTAATCGCGCTGCGAACTATGTTCGCTATTAAACTAAACGCTGAAGATAATACTCAGTATGCACTGGCAGCGTAAGTTAAACCTCGGTTTAACTTCGCTGTGAGTGACGCCGCCTAAGGCGGCTTGTCCGCTCCGGGGCACCCACACTCCGGAATCCGGGCATCGACGATGTGGGAAACGACGGGGCTTAAGCTTTGCGGCTCCGGGCGTATGATGAAGCTACCGAGCGCGTTTGGGTGTCAGCTTCCCGGCGCGGGAGGGAAAATGCTAAAAATCTGCTGCGCAGATTTTTGGCAAAAAGAACTGACTATGATAGTAGAAGGACAGGGAATAGGCTTTTGGACACGGGTTCGACTCCCGTCTGGTCCATATGAGAGGATTCGATAGCGAGTCGAACCCGTTGGGTTCAGACTCCCGTCTGGTCCATATAAGAGGACTCGATGACACACGAAAAGCGATGCTGTTGATCTAATTGGCAGTGTCGCTTTTTTGATAAATTATTGCACAAAAAAACGCTCTTCAGAGAGCGGTTAAGCGTTGCAATCTGTAATTTTCCCACACTTCATTATGTAGTTTAACATATCAGGAAAAAAAAGTCTAGTATTTTTTTCGCTTTTCCATTACATTATTGGTACATTAAATGACGCACCGATAACAATGAGCAGCCAGAGAAGAAGAGGAGGCTAATGATGGAGAAGGAAACAGCAGGCGTAACGGCGGATATGTCCAGGCAGGCGGAGGAGTCATACCTGGAGAAAGTTCTCGGCATTGTCCGCAGCAATGTGGAAAATTACGGCGGGGAAGTCGCTCGGATGAAAGAAGACATCGATGAGATGCTGGATCATTTTCACGATGACAATCCGGAGGTGATCAATCTGCTGGAGAATACGATCACGCTGCACGATCACATGGCGCGCGCTCTGGAACGAAATGAAAAAGCGATGAAAAAGCCATATTTCGGAAGAATCGTGTTCCGGGACGAGACACTTGGCAGAGAGGAATCTTTCTACATTGGCAGGGGCGGCATATCGGAGGATGCGACGCACCTGGTGGTGGTTGACTGGAGAGCGCCGGTGGCCAACACCTATTATGAAAACGGCCTGGGAAAATGCAGTTATGCGGCGCCGGACGGGACGGAGATGCCCATCGATCTGAAACTGAAACGCACTTATGAGATCGAGGATGGGAGACTGCTGGATTATTTTGACTCGGAGGTCATAGCCAACGATGACCTTCTGACAAAATATCTGGCCAAAAACAAGCAGGCAGTGCTGGGGGAGATCATTGCAACCATTCAGAAAGAGCAGAATGATATCATCCGCAGATCGCCTTACCACAATATCATTGTGCAGGGGGTCGCCGGCTCCGGAAAGACTACCGTCGCCATGCACCGGATCTCTTTTATTCTGTATAATTATCCGGACCGCTTCAGGCCCGATGATTTTTACATTGTGGGGAGCAACCGGATTCTGCTGGAGTACATCACCGGTGTGCTGCCGGATCTGGATGTGTACGGTATCCGGCAGATGACCATGGAACAGCTGTTTATCCGGCTTTTGTATGAGGATTGGGACGAAAAGAAATATCGGATTCTGAGCGCTGACAAAATGGATAAAAGCGGGAATATCAAAGGGACGCTTTCCTGGTATCGCGATCTGGAGGAATACTGCAGGAGAGTGGAGTGGGAGGTGATTCCACGAGAGACGGTATATCTGGATCGCAGACAGTTTGTGGAAGGATTTCAGGACGGAAAGACGGGCGTGTTTGACAGAAGAGGCGGGGAAGAGGCGGCTCCCGGGGATCTGATTGAGATCGTCCCGGGCGAGGCGGTGGAACGTTATATCCGGCAGAATCCCACCGTTTCCGTGCAGAGTAAGATTGATATGCTCAACGAACGGCTGATCATCAAACTCAAGGATGAATTTCTGGGGAAAGGCGTCAAGTATACGGAGAGTGAGAGAAAGGCGATCCTGAGGGCTTATCGCGGCAGATACGGCGCAAAAGTCTGGAAGCGCTCTATTTTTGATCTGTATCGGGAGTTTCTGACGGCGCAGCGCGAAAAAGGGTTTGCGGTGAATCTTCCGAAAACAGAGTTTGACGTGTATGATCTGGCGGCGCTGGCTTACATTTACAAGCGCATCAAGGAGACGGAGGTGATCAGTGAAGCGCATCATGTGGTCATCGACGAGGCACAGGATTTTGGTATGATGGCATACAGTGTTTTAAAATACTGCATAAGGGACTGTACCTATACGGTTATGGGCGATGTCTCCCAGAATATCCATTTCGGCTATGGCCTGAACGATTGGGAAGAACTGCGAAGACTTCTGCTGCCGGACGCCATGGACAGCTTCGGCGTGCTGAAAAAAAGTTACCGCAATACGGTGGAAATCTCGAAATTTGCAACTGATATCCTGCATCACGGACGGTTTTACGGTTATCCGGTGGAACCGATCATCCGCCATGGGGAGCAGGTTAGCGTTCAGGAGCGCAGGAGCAGGAAAGAACTGATTAGGTCGGCTGCATCGGTGTGCAGACGGTGGCAGGAAAAGGGGCTGGATACCATTGCGGTGGTCTGCCGCAGCAGAGAGAGCGCGGCAGCGGCTGCAAAGGAGTTGGGGGAGCATATAGAAGTCATGGAGAATGATCTGGAAAAGGCGGTTTTTGGCAGCGGCATTATGGTGCTTCCCGTGGAATATACAAAGGGACTGGAATTTGACGCTGTGCTGATTCTGGATCCTGACAGAAAGGAATATCCCGTTGACGACGGACATGCAAAGCTTCTGTATGTGGCGGCCACCCGCGCCCTCCATGAACTGTGTGTGCTTCATATGGGAAATCTGACCGGGCTGATCGCGGATCCGCTGCCTGAGCCCGACAGCCATTCCGGGGTGGAGGAAAAGGACCGGACGGGGATGGCCGGAAAATATCCCGACGGTGCGGCAGGCGGCATGGCGGGAGACGGAGCGGGAAAACCCGTTATGGGACGGAAGCTCTCTATCGTGCAAAACAAACGGTTTGTGGAGTCGGAGCCGGAGGGACAGCGCAGGGCAAGACGGGAGGAAAAGCGCAGGGAAGAGCCTTTGCAGAAAGTGCAGGAGAATCAGGGGCAGCCTGCACTCCCAAAGAAACCGCAGACGACGGCAGACAGGGCTTTTGGGGATATGCCCGCCACCGAAACGCTTCGGCCGCCCGGGCACGGAAAGATTGATCTTGCCGTGAAGTGGGTGATGAAACAGGCGGACGGGCTGTATCTGCAGAGCCGCTATGGCATTTTGCGGCTGAGTCCTGTGGGCAGCGCGATTATACGGGTTACTTTTTCCAGGGAGCAGCAGATCGCAGCGATCTGTAAACCGCAGATTGCGGCGCGCAGAGTGGAAAGAGCGTGGATGTACAGAGAAGCCGGAGGCGCGGTAGAAATGGTCACGGATGAACTCTGCCTGCGGGTGGATAAGGCCACCGGCGCCATCAGCTATCTGACCAGGGATAAAAAAGTTTTGCTGGAAGAGAGGCGCAGAGAGCCGCGCCAGATCGAAAAAGGAATCGGCGGAAACAGACTGTGGATGTATATGGACTGGAAAAAAGAAGAGAAGATTTACGGGATCGGCGCCGGGGGACAGGGCGTCTTGAACCTGCGCGGGACGGCGCGCTATATTTCCCAGGAGGGCGGCGCGGAGGAACTGCCTTTTATTCTGTCTGACCGGGGGTACGGCATTTTGCTGGCGGCGGAGGGAGCGGCAGTATGCTGTGATATTCCGGCTTATGGCTCCTATCTTTATACGGAAAACGAAGCGCAGATGGATTTTTATTTTATCGCCGGAAAAACACAGAATACCATTATGGATGCACACAGATACCTGTGCGGCAGGCTGTGAAAAATTTCTATTTGTGCGGCTGCAAAATTTTCATATTGAGATAATGCCGGGGTGGTGATAAAATGAGAAAAACTCCACCTGTGCGGTTGGATTGCAACCGCGCAGGTGAAAGTAACTTTGGAGTCTGGGAAAGGTGTGAGGACATGAGTGAAGAAAATCAGGACGCACGCGTGGTGAGAGGATACTGTTTTGTCGGAGAAGACGACGCGCAGCTGGCGAGCCAGGAGGAAAAAAAGATCGCTTATCTGGAGAAACACATGGATTACAATATGCCGGATACAGTGCTGCAGATCTATCAGAAGTCCATAGACGAGCGGATCTTCAAGACACCCGTAGGATATGAATATTTGAAATCAATACAGCAATATCTGCTTGCTTCGGAGGAGATCAGGAATGAAGACATTCCGCCCATCAGGCTGTTTGTAAGTTTTCAGCCCAGAATGAGGCAGGCCACGCAGCCTGCGAGAAATCGTGTCCAGCCGCCTGAACCCAGGCGGAAAGTACTGCTGCCTGTTTCGCTGCTGCTGAATCTTGTGCTGCTTATAGCGGTAGGCGCCATGTTTGTCATTGCGCTGAAAAGTGATCAGCCGAATATCCTGAATTATGAGACAGCGATTACGAACAAGTATTCCGAATGGGAGCAGGAACTGACGCAGCGGGAAAAGGTGGTTCGTGAAAAGGAGAGAGAACTGAAAATTGAGGCAAATGAGTAGTCTTTTCACATTTTAAACATAATTTCTCGGTATCATAATAAGAAATGACAGAGAAAGGCTTATTGATATGGAGAAATTAAAGATATTGGTGGTGGACGACGAGAGCCGGATGCGCAAGCTGGTGCGTGATTTTCTGGTGAAGTGCAACTATGAAGTGCTGGAGGCGGAGGACGGCAGAGAGGCTGTGGATCTGTTTTTTGAAAAGCAGGATATCGCCCTGATCATTCTGGATGTGATGATGCCCAGGATGGATGGATGGCAGGTTTGCAGGGAAATCAGGGAATATTCCAAAGTGCCGATTATCATGCTGACGGCAAAGGGGGAAGAACAGGACGAACTGCAGGGATTCCAGCTTGGCGTTGATGAATATATATCTAAGCCTTTCAGCCCCAAAATCCTGGTGGCGAGGGTGGAAGCGATCCTGAGGAGAACCGGTCAGGTCAGCGCAGAGGATGTAATACGGGTGGGCGGCATTGAGATTGACAAGGCGGCCCACGTAGTATTGATCGACGGCAGGTCCATCGAATTAAGCTATAAGGAGTTTGAACTGTTGGTCTATTTCGCAGAGAACAGGGGCATCGCACTCTCAAGAGAGAAAATCCTGAACAGCGTCTGGAATTATGACTATTTCGGAGACGCCAGAACAATAGATACCCATGTGAAGAAATTGCGCAGCAAGATGGGGGAAAAAGGAGACATGATCAAAACGGTCTGGGGCCTTGGGTATAAGTTTGAGGAAGGATAATGGGGAGAGCAAAGCATACGGTAAAACATTCGATCAAGCGCCGCATGGCATTCAGCTTTATCGCTCTTATGACGGGCACGGTTCTGTTCTGCTGGGTCATCAACAGTACTTTTCTGCAGTCTTATTATGAAAAAAATCGTAAGCAGGATCTGATTACGGGCTATCATAAGATTATCGATATGATTCTTGAGGAGCAGACGGGGGAGGAAGAATTTACCGATCAGCTGCTGGCACTTTCTGCAAGGGCCAATATCAGCGGAATCGTGCTGGATGCGGATTCGGAGGTTCTCTATTATTACGGAAGTGACAGCAAGACACTGAATCGGAGAATACGCGACTACCTGTATGGAGCGCAGGCGCCCGGGACGGAGGTCATAGAGCAGAGAGAGGGGTATATCCTTCTGAAAATGATCGATTCGGACACAAGGTTTGAGTATATGGAACTGCATGGCATAGTGGGGACGGGGACGTATATCATGCTCAGGGCTCCTCTCGCAAATGTGACGGAGAGTGTGGAACTGGCCAATCGTTTCCTGATCTATATCGGCATGATTGCCATTGGGCTCAGCAGCATTGTCGTGTGGCTGGTGACGAAAAAAATCACCGAGCCTATTCTGGAACTGGCGGATATTTCCGAGCGCATGACACGGCTTGATTTTGAGGCAAAATATACGGGCGGGGACCATACGGAAATCGCGCTTCTGGGGGATAATATCAACCGCTTGTCGGAGACGCTTGAGAAGACGATCAGTGAATTGAAGACAGCAAACAACGAACTGCAGAAAGATATTGAGAAAAAAAATCAGATCGACGTGATGAGAAAGGAATTTCTCTCCAATGTTTCCCATGAATTAAAAACGCCTATAGCACTGATTCAGGGATATGCGGAGGGGCTGCAGGAGGAGATCAACGACGATCCCGAGAGCCGCAGGTTTTACTGTGATGTCATTGTGGACGAGGCCGCCAAAATGAACCATATGGTAAAAGAACTGATGACACTGAATCAGCTGGAATTTGGAAACGACAATGTCTCCATGGAACGTTTTGACGTGGTGGATCTGATCTGCAATTATATACAGTCGGCGCAGATTTTGACCAGACAAAATGGAGTTTCGGTGAGAATGGATCACTATGACGCTGTCTATGTGTGGGCGGATGAGTTCAAAACAGAGGAAGTGTTTATGAACTATTTTTCCAATGCGGTAAACCATGCGGAAGGGGAGAAAATCGTTGATGTGAAGCTGCTGCGGAGAGAAAAGACGGTTCGGATCTCCGTTTTCAATACAGGGAAGCCCATACCGGAGGAGTGCATCGGTCATATCTGGGAGAAGTTCTATAAGGTGGATAAGGCCAGAACCAGACAGTATGGCGGCAGCGGTGTGGGACTGTCCATTGTAAAAGCAATTATGGAATCTATGAATCAGCATTATGGAGCAGCAAACTATGAAAACGGTGTGGAGTTCTGGTTTGAACTGGAGACCGTAAACTGAAAGCGGCGCAGTTATTTCCGAATCAGGACGGAAAACATGCGTGCAGGGAGTATAAAGATGACGGAGAGACAGAAAGTGCTTCTGATCGGAGCGGATACCGGAGAGGACGAAGAATTTGAAACCTCCATGAAAGAACTGTCCGGCCTTGCGGAGGCGTGCATGATGCAGGTGGCGGGCATCATCACACAGAAACTGGAAACGGTTAACAAAGCGTTATATATCGGCAGCGGAAAGGTGGCGGAGGCCAGGGCGTTTGCACAGGATGTGGGAGCGGAAGCGGCGGTTTTTGACAATGCCCTGTCGCCCTCGCAGATGCGGAATCTGCAGAAAGAGCTGGATATGCCCGTTATGGACAGGACTTCTCTGATTCTGGATATTTTTTCACGGCGCGCCAGAACCCGTGAGGCAAAACTGCAGGTGGAAACGGCCAGGCTGCAGTATATGCTTCCCAGACTGGTGGGAATGCACGATTCGCTTGGACGCCAGGGCGGCACCAGCGGAAACCTGAGCAATAAGGGTGCCGGTGAAAAAAAGCTGGAACTGGACAGGCGCAAGATTGAACACCGCATTGCGGAACTGAAAAAAGAACTGGAGGAAGTGTCCACCGAGAAAGAGATTCAGCGGAAGAAAAGAGTCCGTTCCAATGTCCCGCGGGTCTGCCTGGTGGGATATACCAATGCGGGAAAATCCACTCTGATGAACGGAATGGTGGAGGCATATATAGGAGACGAATCCAAAAAGGTTTTTGAGGAGGATATGCTCTTTGCCACTCTGGAGACTTACGTTCGTTTGATCAGCAGGGGAGATAACAGGGACTTCTTTCTGTCCGATACAGTGGGGTTTATTCATAAGCTGCCCCATGGGCTGATCAAGGCGTTTCGCTCTACATTGGATGAGGTGCGCGAGGCGGACCTGCTGCTCCATGTGGTGGATTTTTCCGATGAAAATTATAAACGGCACATAAAAGTTACGGAGGAGACGCTTCGGGAGATGGGAGCCGGTGACATTCCGGTGATTTATGTCTATAATAAGGTTGATCTGTGCGGCCCCAAAATTCCGGCCGTATCCGACAACCGCATTTATATGTCCGCAAAAAGCGGGGACGGGATTGCGGAACTGGCGGAGAGGATCACACAGATATTGTATGCGGAAAACAGCACGGAACAATATCTCATTCCGTATGATAAAGGAAACATTTTATCCTATCTGTTGGAAAACGGAGGGGTTATTTCGCGTGAATATCTTGAAAATGGAGTGCGTTTGGTGGTAAACTGCAGACAGAGCGATCATGAGAGATGTAAAGCGTATAGAGTTTCCTCCTGACCGGAGGAAAGAAGACAGAGGTCATTATGGATACAAGACTGAAAAAACAACTGGATTTCATATTGGAGATCGACAAGGAAAAGAATATTTTTCGTCAGACGCATCTATCAGGCGGAGGAAGAAATGAAAACGACGCCGAGCATGCGTGGCATATGGCGGTTATGGCCTATCTTCTGAAAGAATATGCAAATGAGCCGGTGGATATTGCCAGAGTGATGATTATGTGCCTGATCCATGATGTGGTGGAAATCGACGCCGGTGATACATATGCCTATGACGATGAGGGGGAAAAGACCAAAAAGGCGCGTGAGGACGCGGCGAAAGAGCGGATCTATTCTCTTTTACCGGAGGATCAGAAACAGGAACTGCAGGAGATTTTCGAGGAATTCGAGGAGAATAAAACGGCGGAAGCCAGATTTGTCCGTGCCATGGATAACCTTCAGCCCCTGCTTCTCAATGACAGCAACAACGGCGGCGACTGGAAAGCGCATCAGGTCACGGCAAAGCAGATCTACGGAAGACATATCAGGACAAAAGCGGGATCGGAGCGGCTGTATGAACTCTCGGACGGACTGATCCGGAAAAATATAGAAAACGGAAATATAAAAACGGAACTATAAAAAAACGAGAACTATAATTGGAGGCGGCGCAGTGGACGGAAACGGTCAGGAGAGAGACTATGGCAGTCTGGAGAATATTCAGGCAAAGATAAACAGAATGCGGCAGGAGTCGGTGGATGAGCGTTTTACGCAATATCTGATGCAGGCGCAGACAAGACTGGATCAGAATGTGCGGGACGCGAACCTTCTGTCCAACGAGATTGATAACAATTACAAGATTTACCAGAGTCTTCATATGCCGGTTGTGCCGCAGACGCCGACGAGCCCGGTTGTGCCGCAGACGCCGGTGAGCCAGATACCGCCGCAGATGCCGGCAGAACCGGCTGTGCCGCAGGTACCGGTGAGCCAGATACCGCCGCAGATGCCGGCGGCTCCGGTTACGCCCCAGGTGTTTTCACAGCCCGTGTATATTCCCCAGGGAATTCAGGGAAACTTCGGTTATAAAGTGCCGCCGGTGAAAAAAAAGAGTGATCTGGAATTTCAGATCGGGGCAGGGCTGTTCTGTATTATCGGGATACTTTTTATTCTGGTTGCTTTTGTCATGATGGGCATGACCTATATGAGCGGTATGATCAAAGGGCTGAGCCTGTATCTGATGGCGGCCGTAATTATCGCAGTTTCTGAGGTGCTGATCCGCAGAAGAATGGAAAAAATTTCACTGGGTATTACGGGGCTGGGGATAGGTTGCCTCTATGCGTCCACACTGCTGAATCTGTATTATCTGCATAACTTTAACAGCCTCGTGGCGTTGGGGGTGACACTGGCGGTCACGATACTGGCGATATTTATTGGAAGAAAGAAAGATTCCGGCATTATAAAGGTGATCAGCTTTATCGGAAGCTATATCTGCTTTATGCCGGTAGCGCGGTTCGGTTCGGATTTGGAATTTATAACAGTAACGGGTATGCTGTTTCTGGTGAATGTGATGACGCTTGCTCTGCCGGTAAAGAAAGGGCGCACGGCGGTTCACGTCGCCCATATGATCTCAAACATGGTTCTTACACTGATGACTGTTCCGGTGGCAGGAAACAGTCCCATTGACAGCAGACTGGCACTGGTATATATTCTTCTTAATATATTTGTGATTGGGCTTATCTTTCTTCAGATGGAGAAAGATGTGTGGAAGAGAAGAAACGAGGGGGCATATGTTGACGATGCCTGGATCATCGCTCTTTATGGTTTTACACTTTTTATGGAGAGTGCTCCGTATGCATGGTGCGTGGTATCAAAACTTGTCTCATACAGCGTTCTCAAAACGGGAAATATACCGGTCTACTGGATGCATGTTATGGTAGCCGCTTACGGTCTGACCGCGCTTATCCTGTTTGTCCTGATGCGAAAGAGCAATTTGAAGTGGATACAATATTATGCTCTCGTTGCCATGGTATTTGTATGCTATGTGGCACGCGGGGACAGAACCAGTGTGACAATCAGTGTTCTGGCGGTATTTTTGGCATCTAAGCTGCTCGCAAGGGTCAGAGCACTGAAAATATCGGAGATTGTGATCACACTGTGTACGGTGTTTGTCGCCCTGGTTCTTTTTACTACCACGCTCATGTCGGGGACTGAATGGTACAGTCATGCTTTTGCCGCCGCATTTCTGCTCTCTATATTTGCGCTTTACCACTATAAACCGCTTTATCAGGCGGTAATCACTTTTGTGCTGACGTATTATATAACGATGCAGGTTGGCAAACTGTGGCCTGCGGAAACGATGGATCTGATACCTGCACTCAATGTAGGCGTGCTGTTTTTACTGCTGCTTTTGTTTAATCACGTGAAATGGTGGAGAGGACGTTATCAGAAAATATATAATTATGGAAACCTGGGGTATATGCTGTTCTGGTGTTTTGCATCGTTTGGCAGTTCAAGCTATCTAAATTGCACGATACTTGCCGTGTTGGGAACTGCGGTAGTGATATTGGCGTTTCAGCCGTTGTTTTGTATGGATTTCAGGTGGAAATACCTGTTTATGGTGATGTTCTGGACCTATATGGCGGTGATCAGTGATGCCGGTGCGGCGCTGGTTACCAGCAGTATTCTGATGGCGGTGGCCATCGGCAGCGTGATAATCGGATTTGCGCTGACGCGGAAAGAAGTCAGGATATACGGACTGGTGCTTGCTGTTCTGGTGTGCCTTAAAGTCTTGTTCTATGATTTTTTGGGGATGCCATTGCGGGAAAAAATGCTGCTGTTTTTGATCGTGGGAGTGATCATTCTGGCAATATCCTGTATTTATATTATTCTGGAAAAGAAAATGGTGGACAGAGAGACTGGACAGGGAGGTATCAAATGAAAAATATGAGAAGAGGAATAACAGGAATTTTTTTGGGCCTGATGGCAGGTCTTTTGCTGACGGGCTGTGGGGCATCACTCCCGGAAATGACTCAGGAGCAGGAAGATCAGATTGTAAATTACGCAGTGGCGCTTGCGGTTAAATATCATGCGAGATCTGTGAGCAGGCTGGTGGATCTGTCATTATATGAGAGCATGGAGGAGAACAGTCCAAGCCAGGCGCCTGCGCCGGAAGAGCCGGAGGGAGCCGATGATCAGAATAAGGGCGGCATGGATCCGGTAAAAGAAACGGAGACCACGGATATCAGCCAGGAAACCGCGGTGCAGTCCACACTGGAGGGATTTTATGGACTGGAAGGCATACGCATAGATTATACCGGTGCATATTTTTGTGACGTTTATCCGGAGGAGAGCGATGAAGAATTCTTCTTTATGGTGGAGGCCACGGCGGGTATGAGAATACTGGCAGTGTCCTTTGAACTGCACAATGTCTCCGACAGCGCGGCAGAGATCGATTTTCTCTCCGAATCACCCAGAATACGTCTGGTTTTGAACGGCAGGAGCATGCCGATCCTGACCTCGGTTCTGCCGGATGATCTGGCTACCTATCAGGGAGTGGCAGAGGCCGGTGAAACTGTAAAGCTGGTTATACTGGCTGAGATTGAGGAAGCAGACGCCGGTGAAATCCAGACATTGGAAATGACGCTGAAAAGCGATTCCGACAGTGCAAGAATCACCCTGCAGTGAGAAAATGCGGCGTTTCTATTCACTGGAAAAATTTTACAACTTTTTTCTACAATTTTTTGAAAAAGCTATTGACAGAAAATGTAAGCCGTGCTATGATGACTGAGTTGCGGCCGAAAGGAAGCGCAGCAGACGCACATTGACAAATAAACAGCAATGCAGCCCTGAAAATTCCGACAGGAAAATTCAGAAGGACAAAGAAACAAACCAGAAAACGGTAAAAC